>JAEYUG010000074.1 GCA_023432805.1 Bacteroidota bacterium
CCATGCACCCACTGAACATCCGTCAAGAGTGGACGAGGACGTCCACCATCCTTTCAAAACTGTCATGTGCCTCGCGATACCTGTACGCATCATCGAATTGCTTGACAGCGAGCGAGCGGTCGCCGACGCCGGCGGCGCGCGCCGCGAGATCGGCATCGCCCTGCTCGAGGCTGAGCTCCGTCCCGGCGACTGGGTGCTCGTCCATGTCGGCTACGCCCTCGAGCGCATCGACGAAGCCGAAGCCCTGCGCACCCTCGACGACCTGCGCGCCATGCAGATGCTGGGCGACGAATCCCACCCCTGACCGACCCCGACGCGCACCCGCACCCACGCCCACGCCCCATGAATCCCGCCGCCTTCCGCGACCCTGCACTCGCCCGCGCGATCATCGACCGCATCGCGCGCCGCCGCACCGGCGAGGTCACGATCATGGAATTCTGCGGGGGACATACCGTGGCCATGCTGCGCGCGGGCATCCGCGACGTGCTGCCCGCGCATGTGCACATGCGCAGCGGTCCCGGCTGTCCCGTCTGCGTCACCTCCGCCGCCGATCTCGACCGCGCCGCCGCACTCGCCGCGTGCGACCGCGTCACGCTCACCACCTACGGCGACATGCTGCGCGTGCCGGGCAGCCACGGCTCCCTCGCCGATGCCCGCGCGCGGGGATGCGACGTACGCACGGTCTACTCCACACTCGACGCCCTCGCCATCGCGCGCGCGCATCCCGACCGCGCCGTCGTGTTCTTCGCGGTGGGCTTCGAGACCACCGCCCCCGCAGCAGCAGCAGCCGTGCTTGCGGCCGAGCACGAGCAGCTCGACAATTTCTTCGTCGCGTCGGTGATGAAGGACACGATCGCAGGCGCCCGCGCCCTCCTCTCCACAGGTGACGTGCGCGTGGATGCCGTCATCGGTCCCGGCCACGTCTCGACCGTCATCGGCGCGGAGGCCTGGCGCTTCCTGCCGGACGAGTACGGCATCCCCGTTGCCATCAGCGGCTTCGAGCCGGTGGACCTCCTCTCATCGATCGACGCCCTGCTCGTCATGCGCGAGCGCGGCACCCCCGGACTCGTCAACACCTATGCACGCGTCGTGCGCACCGACGGCAATCCACGCGCCCGCGCGGCCGTCGCCCGCGTCTTCGAACCCTGCGACGCTGACTGGCGAGGCTTCGGCACCCTGTCCGCGAGCGGTCTGCGTCTGCGCGAGCGCTACGCAGCCTTCGACGCCGACCGCATCTTCCCCACCCCGCCGGGCGACGCGCGCGAACATCCCGCCTGCCGCTGCGGCGACGTCCTTCGTGGCGTGATCGAACCCGACGACTGCCGCGTGTTCGGCACTGCATGCACCCCGGAGACACCCCTGGGTCCTTGCATGGTCTCGAGCGAAGGCAGCTGTGCCGCCCATTACACCTTCCGCACCCGGGTTGCGCGCGCGGCGGCTTCCCCCCGGAGTGGCGGCGACCCACCCGCGGCAGGGAGCTGACACGTCGACCCATCCTCCACACATCTGATCCCCATGACCGGCGACCACATCCTTCTCGCGCATGGCAGCGGCGGCGTGCAGATGCACGCGCTGATCCGCGACCTCTTCGTCGCGGCCTTCGACAACGACACGCTGCGCGCGGGAGGTGACAGCGCGCTGCTCGAGCTCGCGCAGGCGCTGCCGGGGGATCGCCTCGCGTTCACCACCGACACGTATGTCGTGCAGCCCCTCGTCTTCGCCGGCGGCTCGATCGGAAGCCTCGCCGTACACGGTACGATCAACGATCTGGCCGTCGCGGGCGCCGAACCGCTCGCGCTCTCGGCGGCATTCATCCTGGAGGAGGGACTCCCGATCGCCACGCTGCGCACCCTTGTCGACGACATGGCGGCCGCGGCACGCGCTGCGGACGTGCCGATCGTGACCGGCGACACGAAGGTCGTGGCGCGCGGCCAGTGCGACGGGATGTACATCACCACGGCCGGTGTCGGTCGCGTGCGCCTGCCCCACACACTCGAACCTGCTGCGATGCGCGCGGGCGATGCCGTTGTGCTGTCGGCGCCCATCGGCGCACACGGTGTGGCGGTGATGAGCGCGCGCGCCGGCATGCAGTTCGAATCCCCGGTCGCAAGCGACACCCGGCCGCTGCACGGCCTCACCCGCGCGATGTGCGCGGCCGTCCCCGCAGGCGCACTGCGCGTCATGCGCGACGTCACGCGCGGGGGACTCGCCACCACGCTCAACGAGCTCGCCGATGCTTCGGGATGTGCCATCGAGATCGATGAAGATTCCATCCTGGTGGAGGATGCCGTGGCGGCCGCATGCGCGTTGATGGGATTCGAGGTGTTGCATCTCGCCAACGAGGGCGTGCTTGTCGCCGTCGTCCGTGCGGAAGCCGCCGACGCGCTCGTCGCTGCCATGCGCGCCGAAGACGCCGGCAGGCAGGCCCGCGTGATCGGGCGTGTCGACGACCAGCTTCCCGGCACCGTGCGCATGCGCACCGCCATCGGCGGCACACGCATGATCACCATGCTCTCGGGCGACCTCCTCCCCCGCATCTGCTGACGGGAGGACGGACGCCCACCCCGGGAGGACGGACGCCCTCGTCCGTCATCGATGGATGTCGTGAACGGTCGGTGGACGCCCTCGTCCGTCATCGATGGATGTTGTGAACGGTCGGTGGACGCCCTCGTCCACCAGTGACGCATGTTCCGTGCGTGCAGAGTGGAACCGACCGTTCGACCGATGTGCATTGATTGATCCACCCACACGATCTATCTTTCGCGTTTGTTCGAGGTATAACCTGTTGAGGACGCCCCCCATGAAATCCCTGACCCTGCTCGCCGTCTGCCTGCTGCTCGCCGGCACTAGCTTCGCGCAGACCGCAACGCCGCAGACCCCCGTCTCGCAGGATGTCTCCCAATCCATCTTCTCGCCGTTCTCGCATCTGGTCGACGCCATGCCTACCCCGATGCCGAAAATAACCTCGGTGCTCTACCCCTGCCCGGAAGTCCCTTACTACAGCTCGACCGGCACCACCGTCACCCACACCCAGACGCTTCCGTCGCCCGTCTACGCCGTGCGCATTACACCGCCCTCGCTGGCCGTCTCGCGCTGCACCGTGTGGACCGTAACGATCGACTTCGACATCACCGGACCCGCGACCTCGGGCGCCGACACCATGATGATCACGATGCGCGAGGTCAATCCCCCGTACGCCATCCTGTTCAGCACCTACTTCACCGCTCGCCTCGGCACGAACTACGGCGCAGTGGAAATCAGTCCGACGCTCGCCCCGCCCTCCAACCAGTACGCGATCATCACGCCCAAGCGCGACGTCTACCTGACCCTGTACGTCAAGGGCAGCTCGGCACGGCAGTCCGTCATGCGCTTCAAGACGCCGTCACTCTATACGTCCTCTCCACGTTCGATGATCTTCACCACGCCCACATCTGTTGTCACCGCCTCCTCCGTCGTCGGAAGCAACGTCGACTTCACCCTCACTCCCGCGCTCTGCTGCGACTTCACCGTCCCCGTCGAACTCTCCGTCTTCGAAGGCACGAGCGACGGTGCCCGCGTCGACCTGCGCTGGCGCACCGAGGCCGAAGTCAACAACCACAGCTTCACCATCGAGCGTGCCACGGCACCGGAGGGACCATGGACCGAGCGTGGTTCCGTTGCCGGAGCGGGGACGACGAAGCAGTCCCGCGACTACACCTTCACCGACGAACTCCCGCGGAATCTGATCGTGGAAAGATCGGCCCCGATCGTGTACTACCGCCTCCGGCAGATGGATTATGACGGAGCGATCGCGCAGCATGGTCCCATCCGCGTGACCGTTGCGGAAGCTTCCGCTGCGGGATTCCGGCTCTATCCGAACTACCCGAATCCCCTCATGCTTTCGCAGATGAACGGATCCGCCATCCGCTACGAACTCCCCCGCGACGAAGCCGTGCTCCTCACTGTGCACGATGCCCTGGGACGCGAAGTCGCACGCCTCGTCGACGGCCTGCGTTCCGCCGGCATGCATGAGGCCGTGTGGTATCCCGCCGCGAGCGCCGACGGCGTGCGCAGCGGACAGTACTTCGTGCGGATGCAGAGCGGCGCCCATACCGCCGTGCAGCGTCTGACCGTGGTCAAGTGAACATGACGCACGACGCGCACATCCCGCCCGCGGAGCGCAGCACCGTCACCGTGCGCATCACCCGCATTGACGAGACCTTTGCCGACGTGCCCCTGCCCGCCTACGCCACCGCGCATGCGGCGGGCGCCGACATCCGTGCCGCGCTCGTAGAACCACTGGAGCTCATGCCCGGCGACATCGTGGCCGTGCCCACGGCGCTGGCCATTGCGCTGCCCGAAAACTACGAGGCGCAGATCCGTCCGCGCAGCGGACTCGCCCTGCGCGGCATCACGCTGCCAAACACCCCCGGCACCATCGACGCCGACTACCGCGGCGAGATCAAGGTGATCATGGCCAACATCGGCACCGCGCCCTTCCGCATCGAACGCGGCGACCGCATCGCGCAGATCGTCGTCGCCCCCGTCAGCCACGTCCGCTGGCTCGAAGTGCCCGCCCTCGACGACACCGCGCGCGGTGCGGGTGGCTTCGGTTCGACCGGCGTCCAGTAAGGGACCCGCATGTCCGATTCCCTCGGCGTCCTCGCCCTCACCGCCGCCTCGATCGGCTTCATCCACACGCTGATCGGTCCCGACCACTACATCCCCTTCATCATGATGCAGCGCGCCCGAGGCTGGAGCCGCGCCCGCACGCTGTGGATCACCGCCGTCTCCGGCATCGGGCACGTCGTCGGTTCGATCGTGCTCGGCGCCGTCGGCATCGGATTCGGCCTCGCCCTGCAGCAGCTCGAACTGGTGGAATCCGTGCGGGGCGAACTCGCGGCATGGGCCCTCATCGCCTTCGGACTGCTCTACACCGCCTGGGGCATCCGCCGTGCCGTGCGGAAGCATCCGCACGCGCACACCCACGAGCATGCCGACGGCACCCGGCATGCGCACGACCACACCCATGCCGCCGCGCATGCGCACGTGCATGATGCACCCGGATCGACGCGCAGCATCACGGCGTGGACCCTCTTCACCATCTTCGTGCTCGGTCCCTGCGAACCGCTGATCCCCGTGCTCATGTATCCCGCCGCCGTTGCGAGCGTCTGGGGCGTGGTGCTGGTCGCGGGCATCTTCAGCCTCGTCACCATCGCAACCATGATCACGATGGTGCTCGTGGTCGGCGCGGGCATCGAGCGCATTCCGACCGGCGCCATCGAGCGCTGGACCCACGCCATGGCCGGCGGCATCATCGCCGCGAGCGGACTGGCGATACAAGTCCTCGGCGTGTGATCGGACTGTGAGAGGTCGGTGGACGTCCTCGTCCACCCTTCACCCACTGAACATCCGTCACGAGTGGACGAGGACGTCCACCCTCCTTTCAAATTCCCATGTGCGCACCTCACGTTGTCTTAGCACCGCTGCTCGACGCCGTCGCACCCGACGCGGCACGGTGGATTCCCGACGGTGCCCTCGCGGTCGATGAACACGGCCGCATCGCCTTCGCCGGCTCCGCCCGCGACCTTCCCGAGCACCTCTCCTCCCTGCCTGCCGAACACGTCAGCGACCTCCTCCTCCCCGCCTTCGTCGACACCCACGTGCACCTGCCGCAGCTCGATGCACGCGGACGCTACGCCGGCACGCTCCTGACCTGGCTCGACGAACTCATCTACCCCATGGAGACGCGCTTCGCCGACGCCGCCATCGCGCGCGACACCGCCCGGCGTTTCTTCGCCGCGCTCGCCGCCGCCGGCACCGGCACCGCGATGGTCTACGGATCCATTCACGCCGAGGCCACGTCCATCGCCTTCGAGGAGGCGTGCCGGGCCGGACTCCGCATCATCCTCGGAAAGATGCAGATGGACTGCCACGCCCCCACCGCACTCACTGAAGACACGCAGCAGTCCCTGCGCGACACCGAACAGCTCATCGAGCGCTGGCACCGCGCCACACCTCTCCTGCGCTACGCCGTGAGTCCCCGCTTCGCGCCCGTCTGCTCCCCCGCGCTCCTTGCCGGATGCGGCACCCTCGCCCAGCGTCACGGCACCTACGTGCAGACACATCTGAACGAGACCCTCGACGAGATCGCGCGTGTACGCAGCGTGCATCCCGCCGCCGCGCATTACACCGCCGTCTACGACGCGGCCGGGCTGCTGCACGAGCGCACCGTGCTCGGTCACAACATCCACGCGGACGACGACGAACTCGACCTCATCGCCGCGCGCGGCTCCGCCGTTGCACACTGCCCCGACTCCAACCTCTTTCTCGGCAGCGGATGCTTCCCCCTCGAGCGTCACGCCGCGCGCGGCATCCGCATCGGACTCGGCACCGACGTCGGCGCGGGCACATCCCTCTCCATGCATCGCACCATGCGCGCCATGGCGCACGTGCAGCAGCGCGCCCTCGATCCCTTCCTCCTTCTCCACACCGCCACCCGGGGCGGCGCACGCGCACTCGGCCTCGAAGACGAAACCGGTGCACTCGAGCCCGGCCGCTCGGCCGACTACACGCTGCTGTCGCTCGAACCCGTGCTCTCGGGTCGCATCCCCTTCGAGTCCATCAGCGCGCGCGACATCGCCTCGGTCGCCGTCTACCGCTCCGGACCCGCCGACATCCGCCGCACCGTCATCGCCGGCACCAGCGTGCACTGACCCCCTCCCTTCACAACGCAGTGCATCGCTGTCGCTACGTGAACACGACACGGGGCGGTCATTGGAGGAGGAGGAGTTTGTGCACTGTGCGATGCGTGCCGCTCGTGATGGCGCCGTAGTAGATGCCGGCAGGAAGTCCCTCGGCAGTGAACGGAACTGTGTGCGTTCCTGCGGTGCGATGCGCATCGACGAGGGTGCGAACCAGGCGACCCTGTGAGTCGTGGATGGTCAGACTGACAATGCCGGCAACAGGGATGTCATATTCGATCTCCGTGCGTACTCGGAAGGGATTCGGGTGATTGCGCAGGTGCATTGCGCTGCGCCGATCCGGGTAACCATCGGGCGTGCCCGCAGATGTGACACCTGTCAGGTCGAAGATCGCGAGAAATCCGTCCGTCACACCTCGACGATCAGTCTGCAAGGCATTTCCGACAATGGGCATATCAGTGGAATAGGTAAAGCCATGCACATACACTTTTTGCTCATATTCACTCGCAAGGTTTGTAGCGTCATGCATCTCTCCACCATAGTACGTTCCGTACAGCAGGGTTGTCATATCACGAGCGAGCACGCCCACGAAGACATCGTACCCCCCGGCCGATCCGTTTGCATCCACGCCACGGAGCGGGAGGTCATCAGAATTCGTTCTCACAACGATCGCGATGCGCGCAGGATCCAACTTAAACAGAGAGATTCCGTACTCGCTCCTGCTGCCTCCGAGATACGTCGCAGCGATGCGTTCCTGCGATCGAAGGCGGAATGAACAGAGATAAAGATCCTCGCCGTTCTTGTCCGGCTCGCGTTTCTCAGGCTGCAACGCACCGGGGGTAACTGGCAGGTCACTCGATTCCGTTGTACAGAACAAGGTGGCCGTGCTGTCTTCATCGAACAGAACATCTTCGACGAATTCATAGCCATTACCGCCGAGCCGTGTGCCATACGTCATCTTCCCACCCGTCGCATCCAGCATCACAAGGAAACCGTCCTCATATCTTCCGATCGACCGTTGATATGCATCCACCGTGATCGGGAAGTTCATCGAACGTGTCATGCCCGTCACACAGATATCGCCCGATGGCGTCAGCACAAGCTTGTAGCCCTCGTCATAGTCCGCACCGCCAATGAAGGTGCTGAATACGAGCGCAGAGCAATCGGCACGGAGCTTTGTGACGAACACATCGTCTTCCCCACCGCCATACTGACGCTGGAATGCACCCGCCGTCGTGGGAAAGTTCCGTGAATCGGTCAGCCCGGTGACATACACGTACCCGCTGTCATCAACCGTCATCCCGAAGAGAGCTTCGTATCTGCTGCCACCGAGATAGGTCGATGATAGAAGACTCTTGCATGTGCTGTCAAATACTGCAACAAAAAAATCCTGATCTCCGGCATTGTTACCTGCCCATGGCGATCCAGCCATTGGCAGATTGCTTGACTGCGTAATACCCGCGATCACTATACGTCCGACTCGATCCGTATCCACGCGAATAATGGAGTCATACCCATTACCACCATAATATGTAGATGATAGGATGACACCTGTTTCGGGATGAAACACCGTTATGAATGCATCATCGCTTCCACCTAGGGTATCGCTGTATGCACCTAGAGTGCAAGGGAAATCGCTGGACGAGGTCGCGCCCGCCGCCACGACCACTCCATCATCTCGCAGTGCGATGTTGACTATACCATCAGCACCGTTCCCTCCGAGCAGCGTGCTGTACACCGGGTCAATAACAAGCGGTAGGCAGTCATCATACGAGCCGAGTTCGTATCCCACGGTATTCAGGTCGAGAAGCACATATCGCGCAGCACAGCTTTGCAGGCCGTTTATTGTCCACTGATAGGCAAACGGCCGTTGTTCCCGGACTTCCGTTGCTCCTGCGTGTATCACGAGGTCACCCGCCGGATCGATGACCAGCGAATCCACCCCATCATACTGCAGTCGGATGCTGCGCCAGTCCGCCGCCGGGGCGACGATGTATTCGCTCTTCAAATGACCGTCCACACCGGTGTAGGACAAATCGATCCCAGGGTACAATGCTGCATACCGAAGCCGTCGATACGATCGAACATCCGTGTACCATTGGTCCGGATCATTCCCGACGAGATAGGTGCTCGTCATCTCTGCTTCATCGCTGGCACGCAAGGCATTGCAGGACCGGGCACCAAGATGGCGAAGCGTGACGACCCGCCTCTGCATTGGTTGGGTCGGAGCAACGCGTTCCACCTTGCGTGTTCGATGCATGCCAGCGAATGATATGGACCTCGTAGCTCCCGCCCCAGGCGTGTCCGGCAGGGGTTCCAGCAGTGTCAATACGATCTCATCATCACCGAACCCGATCATCCCCTGTGCATGACGTGCCGCAAAGCGGATCTCCGACCGATACTGGCCGACATTTTCCGTGAAGAGCAGCGGCCGCCCGGCACGCTGCAACCGTTGCACGAGCAGTTGATCCGGAACTCCCGATGCCTCCTGCATGGGCTGTGGTACATGCCCATCACAGGAGGCCATCAGGAACGTGATGCACGGTATCAACAGTGTGCGAAGCATGGCGGCCGAATGAGGCGCGGGGCGGTCATTGGAGGAGGAGGAGTTTGTGCACTGTGCGATGCACGCCGCTCGTGATGGCGCCATAGTAGATGCCGGCAGGAAATCCCTCGGCAGTGAACGGAACTGTGTGTGTTCCTGCGGTACGATGTGCATAGACGAGGGTGCGAACTAGGCGACCCTGTGAGTCGTGGATGGTCAGGCTGACAATGCCGGCAACAGGGATGTCATATTCGATCTCCGTGCGTACTCGGAAGGGATTCGGGTGATTGCGCAGGTGCATTGCGCTGCGCCGATCCGGGTAACCATCGGCCGTGCCCGCAGATGTGACACCTGTCAGGTCGAAGATCGCGAGAAATCCATCGGTTGCACCCCGACGATCGGTTTGCACAGCCTTCCCGACGATAGGCAGGTCGGGGGAGAGAGTAAAACCAACCACACTCACAATTTGGCCGGATTCATAAGCGAGGTTGACATAATCATCGCCACCACCGCCATAGTACGTGCCATACGACATAGTCTTCATATCACGTGAAAGCACACCCACGAAGACATCATGTCCACCGGACGAACCGATTGCATCCTTACCACGGATCGGGATGTCATCCGAATTCGATGTCGCAACTATAGCAATATGCGCTAGATCCAATGCAAACAGGGAGATTGCCTGATCACTCTTCCTACCGCCTAGGTACGTCGCGGCGATGCGTTCCTGCGATCGGAGGCGGAATGAACACAAGTATGCATCTGTGTAGAGGTTATCATAACGATTGCGCATTTCCGACTGGTAGGCACCGGGAGTGACCGGCAGATCACCTGATGCAGTCGTGCAGAGCAGGGTGACAGTGCTGTCTTCATCGAACAGAACATCCTCGACGAACTCATGACCATTGCCACCGAGACGAGTACCATAGAGCATCCTCCCACCTGTCGCATCCAGTATCACAAAACATCCGTCCTCGTATCTTCCGATCGACCGTTGATATGCATCCGCCGTGATCGGGAAGTTCGTCGAAAGAGTCATGCCCGTCACACAGATGTCGCCCGACGGCGTCAGCACGAGCTTGTAGCCCTCGTCATAGTCCGCACCGCCAATGAAGGTGCTGAATACGAGCGCAGAGCAATCGGCACTGAGCTTCGTGACAAACACATCGTCCTCACCACCTCCATACTGACGCTGAAACGCACCCGCAGTCGTGGGAAAGTTCCGTGAATCGGTCAGTCCGGTGACGTACACGTAGCCGCTGTCATCAACCATCATTCCGAAGAGAGCGTCGAATCCAACACCACCGAGATAGGTCGATGATAGAAGCCTCGTGCACGCGATGTCAAATACTGCAACAAAACAATCTTGATCTCCGGCATTGTTACCCGCCCATGGCGATCCAACCATTGGGAGATTACTTGACTGCGTAATGCCAGCGGTTACTATACGCCCGAATTTGTCTTCATGCAAGCGAACAATGGCGTCATACGAATTACCTCCATAATATGTAGAGGATAGGATGACATCTGCAGCGGGATGAAACACCGTGATAAATGTATCCCAACTCCCACTCGAGGTGTCGCAATATGCATCCGCCGCCCAAGGAAAATCGCTGGACGAGGTTGTACCCGCAGCCACGACAGTGCCATCATCCCGCTGTACGATGCTGACGATGCCGTCAGCGCCATTCCCGCCAAGCAGCGTGCTGTACACCGGGTCGAGGACTAGCGGCAGGCGGTCATCATACGATCCGAGTTCGTAACCCACGGTATGACGATCGAGAAGCACATACCGCACAGCACAGCTTTGGAGGCCGTTCATTGTCCACTGATAGGCAAACGGCCGTTGTTCCCGGACTTCCGTTGCTCCTGCATGTATCACAAGGTCACCCGCCGGATCGATGACCAGAGAATCCACCCCATCATACTGCAGTCGGATGCTACGCCAGTCCGCCGCCGGGGCGACGATGTATTCGCTCTTCAAATGACCGTCCACACCGGTGTAGGACAAATCTATTCCAGGATATAAACCTGCATACCGAAGCCGTCGATACGAACGAACATCCGTGTACCAGTCATCCGGATCATTCCCGACGAGATAGGTACTCGTCATCTCTGCTTCATCGCTGGCACGCAAGGCACTGCAAGACCGGGCACCAAGATGGCGAAGCGTGACGACCCGCCTCTGCATTGGTTGGGTCGGAGCAACGCGTTCCACCTTGCGTGTTCGATGCATGCCAGCGAATGATACGGACCTCGTAGCTCCTGCCCCCGGCGTGTCCGGCAAGGGCTCCAACAGTGTCAATACGATCTCATCATCACCGAACCCGATCATCCCCTGTGCATGACGTGCCGCATAGCGGATCTCCGACCGATACTGGCCGACATTTTCCGTGAAGAGCAGCGGCCGTCCGGCACGCTGCAACCGTTGCATGAGCAGTTGATCCGGGACTCCCGATGTCTCCTGCATGGGCTGTGGTACATGCCCATGACAGGAGGCCATCAGGAACGTGATGCACGGTATCAACAGTGTGCGTATCGCCTTGTGTGCCTTCACGAGACACTCCATGCATCACACCTCGATCCATTCATGTCGGGATCCTACTTCACAACCGTGAGTCGGCCAACGCTGCGTGCGTTTCCATGATCCAGAATAACCAGGTAGGAGCCTGCGCGGAGTGCACCTGTGTCAAGGTGATAGGTTGCAGGACCAGGGCGCAGCGAGACGATATCCGCAGCATGCACGCAGCGGCCAAGATAGTCGAAGATGCGGAGACGTCCACCACCTGCATCTTCAGCGTCGTAGGTAATTGCAGCCTCCGTGCGCACCGGCTGCGGTGACACCGACAGACCGCCCGACAGTACACCGGTGGCAGTAATCTGATTCCGTACTGCCGCCTTGCTCACTGTATCGTCAACCCCATAATTGTTCACCAGTATTGCCATGGCACTCGTCGGCGCGTCGAAGACTCCCTGACGCACTTCAAGATTGACCGTCACCAGGGCTGAGGGATAGAGGGAAGGCGGGAGTTCCAGCCCGAGGGTGAATGCCGTATCAAGACAGGCGGCAGGAATGCGGGCTACAGTACTGCTGCCCACCTCCAGTGACGACAGCACATCGAACAGATGCGCGACAACCTCCACCGTGTCCTGGTTCAGATTCGCCGCTGTACGCATGAGACGAAGATCCCATGTAATTGCCGAATACCTGTCCAGAAGGACTGCCGTGGTCATGGAATGGTCATGCACATACGTTGACGTGATGCCATACGGATCGGGTCCTGCGATATCGAACACTTCAGGGTCTCCCTGCATGTGCACGACACGTGGCTGTTCAGCATGCACCGCGCCGACGAAGGCGCCCGACGGGATATCCCGGTAGAGATACTCGACGGTGCGCTCCCCTTCCCACCTGATGGTGCCGGGACCGAGATCATCGGCCATGAGTTGTCCTAGCAGCCGATAAGGACTTTCCTCACCACGAGTGACCACCATTCTGACATTGCCATCCTTCGCCTCGATGACCGGTCCCATCGTGGTCAGCGTACTCAGCGAACTCTCCCGGCCGTTGGGCGGCCATTCGTAAAAGCCGCTGAGTGGATTTTTCCGATAGACATTCATGTACATGCGTGCACCTGGATTCTCATCTGTTGTCGTCCATATCATCGCAGCCGCTTGCTCCAAACCAAGGGTCGGAACCGCGGCGATCGCCGGGCTGGTATTCACTTCGAGACGATCATACTTTCTATTGATGAAAGTAGCGACTTGACTGATTCCAGAGCTACTGAGATCCAGAGACACAGTTGCAGTCTTCTGATGCGCTATGGGAGTGCCCATAAATGGTTCGACCTTTGATGCAATCCAGGCAATATGCGCGACATCACCGCTCACCGATATCGTCGGGCTGTGATGTGCGGAAAGAGCCTCCCACTGGTTCGTGAGGTTCTCCACAGCGCCACCATCCTTCCTGATAAACAGATCCGGCAGGCCAGTTGCGGGATCGAGATCTCGGAATACCAGCACCTCATGATCCTGCGACATTCCGATCGATGGATGGGAGGCCGCGGGGGTACTCCCCGGTATCAGCGCCGGGGCACTCCAGGTCGCTCCATTATCTGTACTGAGGCATTCCATGAGGCCATTGTCACTCGCGAAGACAATCTTGGCTGCCGTGTTCCCAGTAACAGGATCGACGAATCCGTAACTGATTGCAGGAAGGAGTTCCCCCGTGGCACACGCGATGGGGGTGGTTGCCAGATCTATCGGGGTTTGACCCGGAAAAGCACCCTTGACACGATACAACCCACCTTGCACGGACTCCTGCCAGACGACGAAGAAATTGTCATCTGAGGCATGCAGCGATGCAACAGCTGGTGCTTTTGCCGCTGTTGCAACCGGTTCGAACGACGTTCCCGACCAGAGCGCGACATCATTCATGACATACGCGTCACGCCACGTATTCCCAAAATCTGTTGAGACATGCAGAAGAATCTGCGATTCGGTCTGCGATGCACCCATGTTCGAACACTCCACCAGTGCACAGGAATTCGGAGTGAACACGAGCTTCTTCTGGTTGTTGTACTGCGTCGCATTGAACGAATTCGTATGAGGCTGATCGATCGCAATCATTGGAATGGTGTTGACATCCGTCGCTGTGGAGTAATCACCGAACTTGAGCGTGATGGCCCTGTTACGCTTCTCGATTTGTGGCGTTGATGGATCCGCACGGAAGGCGGCACCATCCATTCCACCCAGCACATGCTTCGACCAGACACTCAGTTCCTGTTCCTCATTGAAGAACGAAGAGGATGTCGCAGCCGTCGGACTGAATTTCACCTTGTACTCGCCGTCCGCTTCGACCAGGGTGAGACCACCTCTGCCCCCATCAATGAGACGATGGTCGTATTCCCATACGAGGAAGCCGCTTGTGGGGAGGTTGTGGTCAAGATCATAGGCCCGCCTGTTTTCCACGATGAGATAATGCCCAGTGGTCCAATCTGGCTGTGCGGGCGACCACGGCACATCGATCGGAATGACCGCAACCCTGGGTGCACAGCCATTATACGCTTTCTCGACGACGGGGAGTGCATAGTTGTCATAGACGCCTGCAGAAAGAATGGAATAATCAAGCCATCCAAGCTGCAACTTGGCCCAGGGGTCCAGATGCCTTGCCGTAGATCCGGGGACGTCCCTTGAGTACATCGCAGAGAGATCAACCCACTGACCTTGGTTTGCATACCCGTAGTCACCGATTACGGTGTTTCCAAGTATCAGGCCACTCCCTGCATGAACAAATTCATGCACGATCCCTCCCAGATCGTAATTGAGCGGTGCATTGCTGAAGTGGTCATATGATTCGGTCTCCCACGTTTCATTGGTGTGGTTTTGTCTCGTCTTTTCGGGAATGATGACACCAATCGGCGTCTGCAATGAATACGTGATGAAATTCGAGCCATAGTTGCATCCTGCATAAATGATATACACGATGTCGCACGAACTGTAGGGAACCTCTATTAACACGATTTCTTGCCGTCTGAATGATAATGAGTCGATCACTGAGACTCAAACCTTGTCGAAAAGTTGTTGAACGCGCTGTTTGGGCGCCGGGATCCGTCGTGCCTCGCGGTAGGACTCCCTCGTACGGAGGATGGAGCCCCGGTGGACGGAGCTCAGGGCGTCGCCGCTTGCATTCGTTGCAACGAATCCACCCTGCACATGTTGTACAGGATGTTCCGCATGCCGATCACGAA
>JAEYUG010000077.1 GCA_023432805.1 Bacteroidota bacterium
TCCGCATGTACTCCCGTGACGGACGCGCACGCGCCCGGCACGGCTTCCCCCGGCAGCATCGCACACCCCTTCTCTCCGCGCAGGCCTCTTGCGCACCCCCGCTTCCCTGCGTACATTTCCCTTCTCATCCCGTACGTGATCACCGGCAGACTGCACGGTATCGACGCACCTGTTCACTTCAGCAAGGAGCGCCTCATGACACTCGCAATGATCCTCCGCGAGAAGGGATCCCACGTGATCTCCATCTCCCCGGCCCACACCGTCAAGGATGCGGCCGACCGTCTGGTCGAACACAACATCGGCGCCCTGCTCGTGCTTGACGGCGGAGAGCCCTGCGGCATCATCACCGAGCGCGACATTCTGCGTCTCTGCAGCCGTGATCCGCTGCTGCTCACGACACAGACGGTGGAAACGGTGATGAGCAGGAATCTCCGGACCGCACGCCCCGAACACAGCGTCGACGACGCGCTCGCGATCATGACCGGAACGCGCATCCGCCATCTTCCCGTCATCGGCGACGCGGGAGTGGCCGGCATGGTGTCGATCGGCGATCTCGTCAAGTCGCAGCTCGAAGAGCGGGCGGTGACCATCAATCACCTGACCGACTACATCACCGGCACCCGCATCTGATGCCGGTGTGCAGTCCTTCGCCCTTGCCCTGAAAACCGCCGCGCTGCTGGTGCTCGGCAGCACCGGCTGGCATCTGACGTTCACCTATGCTCCCGCCGCACCGGGCTACCGGCCGCCGATGCACATCATGCTCGTCGACACGCTCATCCTCATCATCCACGAGGCGGGGCACTTCTTCTTCCGTCCCCTCGGCGACATGCTCTATTTCATGGGCGGGACGATCTTCCAGGTCCTCTTTCCCCTCGCCGTGGCTGTGGTCGTCTGGCTCCGTTGGCGCGACCACACCGTCTACCCGCTCTTCCTCGTCGGCTGGGCGCTGGTTAACGGCGCGGTCTACATCACCGATGCGCCCTTCCGCCTGCTGCGTCTGATCGGCCGGGGCACCCTGCATGACTGGCACCACGTCCTCCTCAACCTCAACATGCTCGACGACGCAGTCATCATCGGCGCCTGGGTCAATCTCGCGGGGGTTGCCGTCATGATCATCGCGCTGTGCATGGGGGGATGGTTCGTCGTGCGTGACTTCCGCATATTGCGTGCGTAAGGCACGGACCCTCGACCGCCGTGCATCCCGCATCACCCATCGGAAGCCTCCTCCACCTCCCCATGACACCCGCACCGCGCAGATCCCCCCTGCTGCATCCAGCCGCGTCGCATCGCCTCGCCGCCGTGCCACCCACGATCTTCGCCACCATGAGCCGGCTCGCAGCCGAACACAATGCCGTGAACCTGGGTCAGGGATTTCCGGATTTCGATGGTCCCTCGTGGATCATGGATGAAGCGCTTGCCGCGATGCGCGCCGGGAGGAACCAGTATGCACCGATGCCGGGCGTGCTTGCGCTGCGCCGCGCGGTGGCAGCGTACCAGAAGGGGCACTACGGACTCGACTGGGATCCGGAGTCGGAGATCACGGTCTGCGCGGGTGCCACCGAGGCCCTGTTCAGTGCGATGCTGGCGATGATCGATCCCGGGGACGAGGTGGTGATGTTCGAGCCGTTCTACGACTCGCATCAGGCCAATGTGCTGCTCGCGGGCGGCGTGCCGCGCTACGTGACCCTGCATGCACCGGATTTCCATTTCGATGCCGGGGAGCTCGAGCGGGCGCTCACTCCACGCACGCGGATGCTCATTCTGAACAATCCCGACAATCCCACCGGCAAAGTGTTCCGACGCGATGAGCTCGAGGCAATCGCCGACATCGCGCGCTGGCGCGATCTGGTCGTGCTCAGCGACGAGGTGTACGAGTTCCTCACCTACGACGGTGCACGGCACATCGCATTCGCGACGCTGCCGGGTATGCGCAAGCGCACGATCGCAATCTCATCGACGGGCAAGACCTTCGGAATGACGGGCTGGAAGATCGGGTATGCGATGGCGGCTCCAGAACTGACCGCAGCGATCCGTTCCGTGCACCAGTTCGTCACCTTCGCGGTGAACACGCCGGGTCAGCATGCGATGGCACACGCACTTTCGCGGCTCGATGCCTATCTGCCGGAATTCCGCGCCCTGTATGCGTCCAGACGCGCGCAGCTCCACGAGGCGCTCCGCGACACGGTGTTCACTCCCCACATGCCCGCAGGCACGTACTTCATGATGGCGGATCTGCCGGTTGGTTCTCCCGATGACGTCGCGGTTGCCATGGACCTCGTCACACGTGCGGGTGTGGCGGTGATTCCCCCTTCGGCCTTCTATGCGGTGTCGTATGAAGGCACGCGCATGTTGCGCTTCTGTTTCGCCAAAACGGAGGAAACGATACGCGCAGGCGCCGGGCGCCTGCGCGAGTATCGAATCTCTGAATGATTCGCAGCCGCGGCGGAACGTGATCAGTCGCGACGGCTGGAAACAACGCCGATGAGCGTTCCGAGCAGCATGCCCACGCCGAGTGCGCCGAGCACCGCCGAAAACGGATGCAGCTTGATGTAGTCTTCGGACTTCTGCACCGCCGGCTGAATGCTCTCATCGCGAATGCGCTGGATCTTCTCCTTCGCACCCGCCTGGAAATCCGCCGCCTTCTGACGAATGTTGTCCGTCATCGCCTGTGACTTTTGCTGAAGATCTTCCTTCAGCTCGGTGATACCCTCTTTGAGCTCCATTTCCGACTCCTCTCTAGAACATGAGTGTGGGGAAAAACTACGATCCCCGCCAGACAGGAACAAGGTCTATTTTTCGTCGACATCGAGCGTCCTCTCCGTAGTTGGGACCGCGACGTTCTTCCACTAAGTTTGCACATGGATGCACCCGCATATCCGCTTGTCTTCGACCCCGTCCTTCGTGATTACATATGGGGAGGACGCCGCCTTGAAACGCTCTTTGGACGCAGGCTTCCACCGGGCATCACCGCCGAGAGCTGGGAGATTTCCGGCCATCCCACCGCAGCCACGCACGTTGCACAGGGCACGCATGCCGGCTCGCTGCTGACCGACCTCACCACGACATACGGCGAACAGCTCTGTGGGACCCGAGCGCAGGCCATGCTTGCCCGCGGCAGATTCCCGTTGCTCGTCAAGTTGCTCGACGCCGCCCAAGCGCTCTCGCTGCAGGTGCACCCCGACAATGCGTATGCGGCGCAGCACGAGCAGGGCGAACTCGGCAAGACCGAGATGTGGTACATCCTCCACGCCGATCCCGATGCGCATCTGATCTTCGGCTTTGCCCGCGACGTCACCTGCGGGGAGTTCCGATCAGCTCTCGCGGCAGGCGCTCCCGAGCCGCTGCTGCACAGACTGCCGGTTGCGGCGGGGGATGCGGTGTTCATCCCTGCAGGATCGGTGCACGCGATCATGCAGGGCATCGTGCTCGTGGAAATCCAGCAGAACTCCGATACGACCTACCGGGTGTGGGACTGGGGCCGCACGGGCGCCGACGGCACCCCACGCGCCCTGCACATCGACAAGGCGTGCGAGGTCATCAACTTCTCGCAGATTCGTCCCGGCGTCTGCATACCGCTTCCCCCGGGCGGGGCGGCGGGCGCGCGAAGCCTCGTCCGCACGGGAGGCTCTGACGCATCCTCCCTCACGCATGAGCTGCTCGTCGACGCACCCGAGTTCCGCATCGAACGCGTGCGCATGTCTGCCGGCTGCGAGGTCGCGTCGGAGCTCGATGGCGCGACCTTCGAAATCTGGATTTGTGTGGAAGGATCTGCGCGGGTCGCGACCGCCGCCGGCATGGCGGAACTGCCCGCGGTACGCAGCGCGCTCGTGCCCGCACACGCGGGCACGACGTACATCACGGCGGAAGCCCCCGTGACGCTGCTGCGGGTGTACCTCGCCGACGAAAAAGAAAAAATGTCGGAATGACGAACATCGACGGCTGTTTTGCGTACGTGTCGGTACTGCATGCATGTACAGGACAACCAACACCGATTTCAAGGAGCACGCAATGAAACACCATCGACTTCTGTTTCCCCTTCTCACCGCCGCGCTGATCGGCGCATCCACACTCACCGGCTGTGCACCGACGGCCCTCATGCCGGGCGCCGAACGCGTGCGCCTCACGCAGGAGGAACCGAAGGGCTGCGAGTATCTCGGCGAGGTTATCGGCGATCAGGGCGGTTCGCTGTCGGGTCCCCTGACCAGCAACGCCAATCTCGAACGCGGCGCGCTCAACGATCTGAAGAACCGCGCCTTTCAGATGGGCGGAACGGTCGTGTATCTGATCGCGAATCGTGCGGGACAGACGGCGAGCATCAATCGCGACGGCGGCAGCTCGCAGCAGACCAACGTCGTGTACATCGGCGCCGTGTACCGCTGCAGGGAATGAGCCGGGCGAAGGAGATCAGAAGATCCGGTTCATGCCGTTGAGCGCCGCGACGCGGTAGGCTTCCGCCATGGTGGGATAGTTGAACGTGGTGGTCGTGAAGAATTCGAGGCTGTTCGCGGTGCCTTCCTGCATCATCACGGCCTGGCCGATGTGGAGAATCTCGGCGGCCTGATAGCCGAAGCAGTGGATGCCGAGCAGCTCGAGCGTATCGCGATGAAAGAGGATCTTGAGCATGCCGGTGCGATGCCCGGTGATCTGCGCACGCGCGATCGTCTTGAAGAACGCATGCCCGACTTCGTATGGCACGCGTTCGGCCGTAAGTTCGCGCTCGGTCTTGCCGAGGGTTGAAATCTCGGGCGTCGTGTAGATGCCAGTGGGAATGCCCCGCACGAGACGACGGTCAATGCGCCCCTCACCGATGATCGTGCCGACAAAGCGTCCCTGATCGTACGCGGCGCTCGACAACGCTGGGAACCCGATGATGTCGCCCACCGCGAAGATGTGCGGCTGTGTCGTGCGGTAGTCCTCGTCGACAACGAGATTGCCGCGATGATCGATCTGGATGCCCAGCGCCTCGAGTCCCATCCCGTTGGAATTGCCCGTGCGACCGTTCGCCCAGAGCAGCACGTCGCTCTTGATCTTCTTGCCGGTCTTCATATGCAGTATCACCCCGTCGTCGATGACCTCAACCCGCTCGTACTCCTCGTTGTGTCTGATCAGCACGCCCTGGTCGCGCAGATGGTAGCTCAGCGCGTCTGTGATCTCGTCGTCGAGAAATTCAAGCAGACGCGCGCGCGTGTTGATGAGGTTGATCTTGATGCCGAGACCGCGGAACGCCGAGGCGTATTCGCAGCCGATCACACCGGCACCGTAGATGGTCAGGGACTTCGGCACTTCGGTGATCCCCAGCACCGAATCGCTGTCGAGCACGCGGGGGGATGAGAAATCCACGTCGGGGGGATGGTAGGGACGCGAACCTGCGGCAATGACAAACGCATCTGCCGAGTACCGGCGCGTGGTACCCGCGCTGTCGAGCACGTCGATCGTGTGGGGATCGATGAAGCTCGCATGTCCCCCGATCACGTCGATGCGGTTGCGGCTGTAGTAGCCCCGCCGCTCCTCGACCTGCTCGTCGACCACGCGCCAGACCGCAGCCATCACGTCCGAGTAAGACATCTGGAAATCCGCCAGCGCGTTCTCGAACACGTGCGTGCGGCGAATCTCCGAGAGCTGCTGGATCACGTGAATCAGCGACTTGCTCGGAATCGTGCCGAGATGTGTGCAGCCCCCGCCGACGCGCAGATAGCGCTCGACGATCGCGACCGACTTGCCCGACTTCGCCGCCTTGATGGAGGCTCCCTCGCCACCGGGACCACTCCCGATGACGATCAGATCATAGTGCTTTTCGTCCATGTCACTGCTGATGTGCGTGTATTACGGACGAAATGTACCGCATTTCACGCACACCTGAAAAATCAGGGCGCTTTCTCGTCCTTCGCCGCCGGCTTGAACTCGAGCGAGGCCGAGTTGATGCAGTAGCGCAACCCCGTCGGCCTGGGTCCGTCGTCGAACACATGCCCGAGATGCCCGCCACAGCGCGCGCAGGTCACCTCGGTGCGGATCATCCCGTAACTTGCGTCGCGGTGCTCTGCCACGCGATCCGTATCCAGCGGCTCCCAGTAGCTCGGCCAGCCACTGCCCGAATCGTACTTCGTCTCCGAGCTGAACAGCTCGGCCCCGCAGCCCGCGCACACATACATGCCCGCGTCCTTCTTGTCGTAGTACACCCCCGTGAACGCCCGCTCGGTCCCCTTCTGGCGCAAAACCCTATACTTCTCCGGAGACAGCCGCTCGCGCCACTCTTCGTCACTGATGTTCAACGTACCGCTCATCGCAGTTCCTTTCGTCATGGTGGATGGATCAGAGCCCTCGGGCACCGCGCAGGATGTCCCGACAACCAGTGCCGTCGTATCGGCAGCGGGTGGGACGCTTCCTTCGCCGCCTGCCCCCGCCTCCTGTCCGCAGGCGGACATGTTCACGGCAAGCAGCAGCACGGCCACGTGACGCATCAGCGCCGTGCGCGAAACAACTGCAGACATTCCTGTGGTGTGCATACCGTCACTCCGTTTCGTGCATGTTCGGGGTAGTGGACCTGATTGCCCGTCACCAGACACACGGCGCGTGCTGCGATCGCGACCTCGAGAAACGGCTCGTCGTCGAGATCGGGAAGTCGGACATCAAGGGGAGCGGAAACACATGCGATGCCCGTGTTTTCGATGTACGCCAGCAGCACGTCGACATGCCCCCGGTCGAAGCCGAACTTCTCGCGCTGCAGCACCTCGCGGTACTCCGAGAGAATCCGTGCATCGTAGCAGGCGACAAGCGAGCCGCCCACGAGCAGGTGCACGATCTGTCCGCATGCACCGAAGGGTGTCAGCAGGCCCGAGACAAGAACATTCGTATCGACGACAAGGTTCATCCCGGTCGACCTCAGCGATGGCGGCCGGCCCGCACGGCAGCGATCTCAGCATCGATCTCGTCCATCGTCGTCGCATCGCGACCCTTCTCGAGCGACGCACCCTGCAGCTGCAGCGCCGCCTCGATCGCGCGCGCGCGACGGAAGGCACGCAGGCTCTCCTCGACCGACTCTTCATCGACCGCCGCGAGAATCGCAATCGGACGCCCGTTGCTCGTGATCACCATTTCCCGCTCGTCCGCAAGCTCCTTCCAGACCTTCGCCGACTCGCTCCGCAGTTCCCGCACACTCAGAAATTTCACAATCGTACCTCCATCTGTATACACAAACGTATGCACACAAGCGTACGATTGCAAGCGACTTCGACCACCCCACCGTCACAGGAGGACGGACGCCCTCGTCCGTCCGAAAGGTCGGTGGACGTCCCCGTCCACTGTTGACGAATGCTTCGTGCATCGACGGCGAGACGCCGCCCGTCCATTGGCATTTGTCCGTCGATGCTTGACTTTCCGGATATTGTTGTCCAGTTTACGAGAGAGGAGTACCGCACGATCCGTTCATCCGTTCCCTGGAGGATTTCATGCGACACCACACCCGCGTTGCGTCTGTGTGCGTTCTGCTGTTGACACTCGGCCTCCTGCCCCTGCGCATGCTGCGCGCCGAGGAACCGATGACACCAAGGGCACCCGGAGGGGAGACGGGACGCACACCGCAGGGGGCGATCACACCGCAGGGTGCGATCACACCGCCGCGACAACCCGTCCCTCTGCCCCGCGGATTCTACGAGAACAGAGGCCAGATAGCCGGGGAGACGGACAATGCCGCCGCCGCGGTGCGTTACTACGCCTTCATCGGCACCGCCCGTCTCGCCTGCACCGCCTCGGGCATCAGCATCGCGTTTCTTGCACCGGTGCATGCGGACGGACCCGTGAGCGAGGCCACGGGCATGCCGCTCCCCGAACCCGGCGCGACCTCGGACCTGCGGACCTATCGCATCGACATGCAGTTTCTCGGTGCGAATCCCACCCCGCGCATCGAGGTGTCCAGACCCGTCGGCACCCATCTGAACTACTACCTGCCGCACTGCCCCGACGGCATCACGCACGTCGAGGGATACGGCGAGCTGCGCTATCACGACCTGTACCCGAACATCGACCTCGTGCTGCAGCCCGGGAGCGACGGTATGAAGTGGGAGTGCATCGTGCGCCCGGGCGGGCGGCCTGAGGACATCTGCATCCGCTACGAGGGAGCAGAGCGCATCGAGGAGCATCTCGACGGATCCCTGCGCGTGCACTGGCCGGGCGGGCATATCAACGAGGGGCGCCCGGTGTGCTACCTCGCTGAGGCGGGTGACGATGACACCTTCGTCAGCTCCCGCGCCTGTGTGGCCGGCACGACGTTGCGCTTCGACATCGCTCCCTACGACCCCGCCGCCACGCTCGTCATCGATCCATGGGCGACGTACTTCGGGGGGAGCCGGCAGGACGCCCCGGCCGCAATTGCGTGCGACTCCACGAATGGTGCGGTGTTTGGGGGCTGGACCTACAGCGCCGACTTCCCCGTGCAGAATGCTTGGCAGGACACCCTTCCCTCCAGAATCGGGATAAGTGCTTTCCTGACACGGCTCGACAGTACCGGTCGTGTGCGCTGGTCCACGTACTTCGGGGGCAGTAGAGGTGATGACCTGCAGGACCTTGTAGTGGATCCTTCGGGTAGCATCGTCGTGATCGGAAACGCGTGGAGCACGGATCTCCCGGTGCATAACGGGTTCCAGATGGACGCAAATTTTGTCTATGGAGATCGCTCGGATTCTGCGGAGATATTCCTCGCGAAATTCGACACTGCGGGCGTGCGGGTATGGGCAACCTTCTTCGGCGGCACGCGAGTGGAACTGGCGCGGGCGATCGGCGTCGACGGTGCCGGCAACATCGTTGCCTGCGGCGAGACGCGCAGCGCGAACCTGCCCGTGTACCGCGCTCATCAATCGAATCTCGCAAGCACCACGTTCTTCGACATCTTCTACCTGAAGATGACGCCCGAGGGGCGACTCATCTTCGCGAGCTATTACGGAGGGACGAAGGACGATAAACCCGGGGGCATTGCCGTGCACCGATCCGGATGGTTCACGCTGACGGGTGGAACATTCAGCACGGATTTTCCAGTGCTCAACGCACGGCAGACAGGCCTCCTTGACTGGCAAGATGCCTTTCAGATGCGGATGGACAGCAGCGGTGTACCGCTCTGGGCAACCTATTATGGTGCGGTGGGGACGGGTGCCAATCGTGGCACCGCCGGGTCCGCAGCTGCTGTTGATGACGATGGGAACATCCTGTTCGTCGGGCCAACGTCGAACCTGAATCTTCGAATGAAGCGCGCCGCGCAGTGGACCTTCCGTGGGGGGACTGATTTCTACCTGATGAAATGCACCCCGCTGGGTGAGATCATCTGGTCTACGTATTTCGGTGGCAGTAGCGCTGATTGGTATCCTTTGGGGCTCGGAACAGATCGAGCGCGTGGAGTCATTCTTGGAGGACGCACAACTAGCAGTGACTACCCGGTGTTCAACGCCGCCTACCCGGTACGCATTGATTCGGGACTCTATTCCTTCGACGCCGTCCTGAGCAAATTTGACAGCGCGGGAGTACCGCGATGGTCGACCTACTTCGGGGGGCAGGGCGGAGAAGGAATCCTTGATCTGGCAGTGGATCAAAGCGGTCGAGTCCTCATGTTGATGGCCACAGTGAGCAGAGATGTCCCCACGCGCAGCGCCATCCAGGACAGTCTTGCCGATGGTCTGCTTCTGGGTGCCACATACCAGGGTGACGCATTTATCGCGCAGTTCGATGTCAACGGGTTCATCCCCGTCTCGCTCTCCTCCTTCACCGCACACTGGGGAGAGATGGGTGTGGACCTGCACTGGGTGACCGAACGGGAGGAGAATGTGTACGGGTTCGTGGTCGAGCGACGGCCGGACGATCCCGATGCAGCCTCCGACTGGAGCCGCGTTGGGTTTGTCGCCGCACGCGGCCACAGCGCCCGACCGGCATCCTACACCTTCACCGACACGGCTCCACCCGTATCACCTCAGCCGCGTGAGGGTGATGCCATCCGCTACCGTCTGCGCATGGTCGATCTCGACGGATCGGAGGCACTCTCTCCCGAGATCCGTCTCATGCGCGCATCGAGCGGTGGTGCCATCACCTTTGATCCGATCTGGCCCGCTCCCACGCGCGAGTGGCTGCAGCTCTCCTTCACGCTTCCCGAGCCTGCAGCCGTGTCGCTCACCGCTCATGCGATCAGCGGTGCACACATGGCAACCGTCTTCTCCGGTGACCTGCTCGCTGCCGGGCGGCATACGCGACTCGTGTCCACCGCCTCCTGGCCCTCCGGCCTCTACCTTCATACCCTTTCCACTCCGTCCACGCGCATCGTGCGCAAGGGGCTCATCATGCGCTGACCACCGGTGCATCTGCTGGACGGACGAGGGCGTCCGTCCTCCTGTGGTGGACGTCCACCGAGCTTTCGAAGCAAAACGGGCGTCCCTCGGGCCGCCCGCTTTCAAAACCTGTTCCGTCTCTTCCGCGTGTTCCGCGGAATTCCCTTATCCAGCGAGGGACTCCATGATCTTCTGTGCGGCCTTCGCAATCACGGTGCCGGGACCGAAGATCGCCACCACCCCCGCATCGTAGAGCTCCTGGTAATCCTGTGCGGGAATCACCCCGCCGGCCACCACGAGAATGTCTTCGCGACCGAGCGCCTTCAGCTCTCCGATCAACGCGGGCACGAGGGTCTTGTGACCCGCCGCAAGCGACGAAATGCCCACCACGTGCACATCGTTCTCCACGGCCTGACGCGCCGCCTCCGCGGGCGTCTGGAAGAGCGGGCCGATGTCAACGTCGAAGCCGAGATCGGCGAACGCCGTCGAGATCACCTTGGCGCCACGGTCGTGGCCGTCCTGCCCGAGCTTGGCGATCATGATGCGCGGCCGGCGTCCCTCCTGTGCGGCGAACGCATCGGTCATCGCACGGGCCTTCTGGAAGTCTTCGTCCATCGCAGCCTCTCCACTGTACACGCCGGAAATCGAACGCACCACGGCGGTGTACCGGCCGAACACCTTCTCCATGGCATCGGACATCTCGCCGACCGACGCACGCGCACGCGCCGCCTCGACGCAGGCCTCGAGCAGGTTGCGCGATCCCCCGGCGGCCTCGGTCACGGCCTCGAGCGCGCGACGCACATCGTTGTCGTTGCGCTCGGCACGCAGCGCGGCAAGCCGTGCCAGCTGCGCCTCGCGCACCGCCGTGTTGTCGATGTCGAGGATGTCGATGGGATCCTCCTGGGCGAGACGATGCTTGTTGACGCCCACGATCGTGTCCTTGCCCGTGTCGATCCGGGCCTGGCGGCGTGCGGAAGCTTCCTCGATGCGCATCTTCGGGAGCCCCGCCTCGATGGCCTTCGTCATGCCACCGTGTCCTTCCACCTCCGTGATCAGATCCCACGCGCGGCGGGCAAGCTGGTCGGTGAGGCTCTCGACGTACCACGAGCCGCCCCAGGGATCCACGGTGCGGCAGATCTCGGTCTCCTCCTGCAGGAAGAGCTGCGTGTTGCGGGCGATGCGGGCGGAGAAGTCCGTCGGTAGCGCGATCGCCTCGTCGAGGGCGTTGGTGTGCAGCGACTGCGTGTGCCCGAGCGCGGCGGCGAGGGCCTCGACGCAGGTGCGGGTCACGTTGTTGAAGGGATCCTGCTCGGTGAGGCTCCAGCCGGAGGTCTGGCTGTGCGTGCGCAGGGACATCGACTTCGGACTCTTCGGATCGAACTGTCGGATGAGCTTGGCCCAGAGCATGCGCGCGGCACGCATCTTGGCGATCTCCATGAAGAAGTTCATGCCGATGGCCCAGAAGAACGAGAGCCGCGGTGCAAAGGCGTCGATCGAGAGTCCCGATGCAATGCCCGCACGCACGTACTCGAGTCCGTCGGTCAGCGTGTAGGCCATCTCAAGATCCGCAGTCGCGCCGGCTTCCTGCATGTGGTAGCCGGAGATCGAGATCGAGTTGAACTTCGGCATGTTGCGCGAGGTGAACGCGATGATGTCCGACACGATCCGCATCGACGGGGTCGGCGGATAGATGTAGGTGTTGCGGACCATGAACTCCTTGAGGATGTCGTTCTGAATGGTGCCGGCGAGCTTCGCCATCGGCACACCCTGCTCCTCTGCGGCGAGGATGTAGAGGGCCATGATGGGAAGCACCGCACCGTTCATCGTCATCGACACCGACATGCGGTCGAGGGGAATCTGGTCGAAGAGGATGCGCATGTCGCGGATCGAATCGATCGCCACACCGGCCTTGCCGACGTCGCCGATCACGCGCGCATTGTCGCTGTCGTAACCGCGATGCGTCGCGAGATCGAACGCGATCGAGAGTCCTTTCTGTCCCGCCGCGAGATTGCGGCGGTAGAACGCGTTCGACTCCTCGGCCGTCGAGAATCCCGCGTACTGCCGCACGGTCCAGGGACGCACGACGTACATCGTGCCGTAGGGTCCGCGCAGAAACGGGGGAATGCCGGCCAGGTATGCCGTGTGTTCGAGGGATGCGGCATCCTCGCGCGTGTAGAGCGGTTTGACGGGAATCTTCTCGGGGGTCTGCCAGAGCAGTGCGTCGAAGTCGGCGATCGCGGCGGCCCGCATCTCCGCTTCGGCACGGGCGCGCCAGGCATCCGCACCTTCACGGGGGAATTCGTCGAAGCCGTAGGGCATGCGGGTGAAGTCGGGTGTCATCGCGTCACCTCCTTTGCGGCGATGTCGACGCCCAGGCGTGTGGCGAGGGCGGCGAGCGTGGCTCCGCAGTCGGAGCGCATGTGGATGAAGTCGTCGACGCCCGCCGCACGCAGCGCGTCGGCATCGGCGGGATTGCCGGCCACAAGCACGATGGCGCCGGGCAGGACCTGTTTCACCGCGCCGGCGACAATGGGTGCGACGGTGGGATAGCTGTCGTCGTCGCTGCAGACGACCACGATGTCGGCCTTCGCAGCGATGGCAGCGGCAGCGGCGGCTTCCGCGGTGTCGAAGCCGTTGTTGTCGGTGATCGCGAATCCGCCCGCTCCGAGGAAGCCCGAGGCGAATCCCGCACGCGCACGGCGCCAGACGGCAGCGCCGAGCGTCGCGAGAAAGACCGTGGGACGCGGCTCGCGAGCCATGACGGCGCTGCGGATGCGTTCGAAGGACTCGGCGGCGCGTTCGGCGCGCAAAGGACGCACCTCGACGTCGGTCGCGCTTTCGATCGGGTAGATGGCGCGCAGCAGTTCCTCGCGCGTGGCGCCTGCCGCGGTTGCGGCCATCAGAGCCTCGACGAGTCCGCCTGCCCCTTCGCTGCTCGTGCGGGCCACGGCATCGAGCGTGCGCACGACGTCGGTCTCGACGCGTGCGGCACGGTGCGTGGCGAGCCGGGCTGTCATCGCGGCGTGCGCGTCGGCGGTGTCGGCAGGCGTGAACGCGGCGCGGCTCTCGGTGAGGTTGGGATACTGGTTTGTGCCGATCAGCACAGCTTTGCGGCGGCTGGTGGCTTCCCGTGCAGCGGTGGCGGCCTCGGAGATCAGCCCATGCACAAAGCCTGTTTCAAGGGCACGGAGCATGCCTCCTTCTTCCTCCACCTTCTGGAACACGGTCCACGCCTCCCGGCCGATGCGGTCGGTCAGGTGTTCGACGTAGTAGGAACCGCCGGCGGGATCGACGACGCGGCCGAGATGCGACTCTTCGCGCAGCACGGTCTGCGTGTTGCGCGCGATGCGCGATGCAAACGGAGTCGCGGCGCCGAGGGACTCGTTGAAGGCTGCGGTGTGCATCGAGCGGGCGCCGCCGATGGCGCCGGCCATCGATTCGACGGTGGCGCGCAGCATGTTGACGTAGGGATCGTAGGCGGTCTGTTGCCGCCACGAGGTGCGCACGTGCATGTCCATCGCACAGGCTTCGTCGCTCGTGGCGCCGAACGCGCGTGCGATCTTCGCCCAGAGCATGCGTGCGGTGCGCAGTTTCGCGATTTCGAAGAAGAAGTTCGTTCCGACGGGAAAGGTGAAGCGGATGGCACGGGCTGCATCATCTGCGCCGATGCCCGACTCGGTGAGGCGGCGCATGTAGGCTGCGCCGGTTGCGAGCGTGAAGGCGAGCTCCTGCACGAGCGTGGCACCGGCGTTGTGCCAGGGTTCGGCGCTCGCGCCAATCACGCGCAGGGGACAGTCGTTGCGGCGCTGGAAACCGACCATGGCGGCGAGTATGGCGAAGACGTCCTTGCGTGCTGCAGGCAGCGTACCGCATTCGACCAGCAGTGCGACGGGATCCATCAGCACCGCGCCGCAGAGCATCGTACCCGTGTGTCCCGAGAGAATCGCAGCATGCGCCATGACGATCGGTGCGCTCCATCCGGCGTCCACATGCACGGGTATGCCGCGTTCGTATGCAGGCATGAGGATGGTGCTCGTATCGTCGAGCGTCTGGATGACCACACCATTGCGGGCTTCGGCCACCCCGTGGTTGGTGCGTGCGGCGCAGAGACCGAGGCGTCCCGCATCGTCAATGCGGAAGCCGATGCTCGTCGCACCACCGTCGAGCGCGTGGCGGATCTCCGCCGCCGCTGCCGAGGGATCCGCCTGCGTGACCAGCATCATGTTCAGCCATGGCTGTGCGAGATGTTCGAGCGCGGTCGTACCCCGCACGAACGGCGCGCTGCCTGGCAGCGAATCCGCATGCGCGAGTCCCTCGACCTGTTCCTTCGTGTACAGCGGCTGCACGTCGATGCCGTCGCGGCTGCGCCATACGAGCTTCTTGTCGAAATCGCCGCCGTCGAGCTCGGCGATCACAAGATCGCGCCAGGCTTCGTAGGTGGGCGGCGTGAATTCCTGAAACATTGTTCCGTCCTGGAAGTGTGCGTCGGATGCATCCATCGGCATCCCGAACGTGAATGATGTGCGTGTGGCTGCATACGGTCGCGTGCAGCTCATATCGTGACAAAAGTATCGATTATCTCCGATATTCCCAATCAATATGGAGCAGAAGACCCGAAAATCTGTTGTTGCTGCGTCGCAGCTGCAGTCATTCGTGACAAGGACGGATGGATTCCGACTCGCGAACCTCGATGTCCATCCCCTGCGTGGAACAGGTCGAATTCTACCGACGCGACCCGGCGATGCCGACGCGCTGCACCCGGAGATCCTTCTTTCCGAGGAAGATCTCACCGAGTTGCTTGAACTGCTGTGGCACATCGGAGACGTAGAACGTGCAGGCCGGCTGGTCGGGGGAGTCGTTCAAATCCCCTCGTTCTGTGAGCACGGCTTCCACTTCGGCTGCAGCGGCTTCCCCGCTGTCGACGAGTGTGACATCGCTGCCGATGGCATGCTGGATCACTTCCCGCAGAATCGGGTAGTGTGTGCATCCGAGGATGAGGGTGTCGATGTGGTCGTTGCGCATGGGACCGAGGTACTCGGCGGCGACCATCGCCGCAACGGGATGCGCGCCCCAGCCCTCCTCGGCGAGGGGTACGAAGAGGGGACAGGCCTTCGGAACGACGAGTGTCGCTCCGTCCGCCGCCTGCAGGGCCCGCGTGTAGGCGCGGCTCGCGATCGTGGCGAGGGTGCCGATTACGCCGACGCGCCTGCTCTGCGAAGCAGCGAGGGCCGCGGCGGCACCGGCGCTGATCATCCCGATGACCGGCACGTCGAAGCGTGCCGTCAGATCGTCGATCGCGATGGCAGAGACTGTGTTGCAGGCGACGACGATCATCTTCACACCCTGCTCGACGAGGAAGCTCGCATCCTCGATCGCGTACTCCCGCACGACGTCTTCACTCTTGCTGCCGTAGGGCACGCGCGCGGTGTCGCCGAAGTAGACGATGTTCTCGCGCGGCAGCCGATCGGCCAGGGCCCGTACGACGGTGAGTCCGCCAATGCCGGAATCGAAGACGCCGATGGGCTTGTGGGAGGGGGGGATAGTCCAGGCTGCCATGGGAAACGAAGTGGTGTTCAGTGTGTGTCGTCAGATGCCGCTGGTGAGTGCGCCGATCTGTTCGAGCAGCGCGGTGCGCAGCGCAGTGCGTTCGTCGTCGCGGTCGAAGGGCGTGCCGTCGACGTCTGTAACGTAAAACGAATCGACCACTCCGTCAACGCGCGTGGCAAGGCTCGCAAACAGAATGGTCAGACGAAACGACGAGATGATCTGCGAGAGTTTGTACAGCAGGCCGTAGCTGTCGGGCGCGTAGACGTCGATGATCGTCTGTCGTCGCCCCGAACCTGACACGTGATCGTGAAACTCGACATCGATGCGTGTGGCGGGATTCGGTGCGCGACGCAGACGCCGCTTCCACTTCGCACGCTGGCGTCGGAAGAGCTGCTCGGTGTCGGTCTCCTCGCGCCAGACGGACTCCACGAGTTCGGTGATGCGGATGTGCTGTTCCTGACGCAGCATGCCCCCGTCGATGATGTCGATGACTCTGAAGATGTCGACTGCGGTGCCGTCGTCGCGCGTCTCGATGCGTGCGGCAATGATCGATGCGTCGGCAGCGAGAAACACCGCAGCGATGCGCGAGAGAAAGTAGGGGGCGTCGTGTCCCTCGACGATGATCTCGGTGTGCGTAATAGAATCGGAATAACGGATCTGAATATCCTTCGCAAGGATATGCGGATTCCCCGGCGGCACCGGGTCAACGGTGCTGGGTGATGGTGGTGATGGTGGTACCGGGTCGGCGGCGGCGTCCCCGATCAAGACGGATCGTGCGCGCAGGTAGAGTTCCTCGAGCACGGCACGTTTCCACTCGGTCCACACCGTGGGATTGAGTGCCGACATATCTGCGTAGGTCAGCAGCAGCAGCAGGTCGAGGCGGGAGAGGCTTCCGACAAGATGTGCGAAGGGCGCATGGGTTGCGATATCATGATAGTTACGTCTGAAGGCTACTTGTTCCATCAGCAGATGGAAGCGCACGACGACGGCGACATCCTCCATGATGTCCTTGCGCTCGAAGTGTTCGAGTGTTTCGAGCGCCATGTCGGCACCGATGATTTCATGGCGGGGCAGATCGACGGGCTTGGCGATGTCGTGGAAGAGGATCGCGTAGTAGAGCGGGGAGCGGTCCGGCAGGGCGCGGAAGAGGTCGCCAAGCAGACCGGGCTCGCCTGCGAGTCGTTCCGCGTGTTCAATGGCGATGAGGGTATGCTCGTCGGCGGTGTAGAAATGGTAGATGTTGTGCTGGAAGAAGGAGACGAGATCGGCAAAGGCAGGTAGCACCACGCCGAGCACGCCGAGATCGTTCATGCGACGCAGGGTCTCGGCGACGGCGGCTTCCTGCATGAGGATGGCGTTGAAAGCGCGGCGTCCGCGCATGCCGCACGCTGCATCGCTTGCGGAGAGCACGTCGTCGATCGCCCGCACGAGATCCGCACCGAAGGTGCAGCGCCGCATGCAGGCATGAAGAAAGGCCTCGACGATATCGTCGATGTCCAGAACGATCCGGGGGGAGGCGAGATGCAGGATGTCTTCGATGCAGACATACCGGGTATCGATGTGCTCGGTTGTCAGATGGTCTGCATGCGCAGCCGGCTCACGCAGCACAAAGAGGGCATCGAAGGCCAGACGGACATCCTTTGCGTGCTGGTAATAGCTGCGCATGAATGATTCCACGGACTCCTTCGCGCTGGCACCGCCGTACCCCAGTCGCTCAGCAACGCGTTTCTGCAGGTCGTAGTCGAGCACGTCATGCAGGTGGCCGACGATGTCGTGCATGGTGGCGCGTACGCGCACGAAGAGTTTCCATGCATCGACCAGACGCTCGATGCGTGCAGCATGCAGCGTGAGTGCGGGCACAAGGCGGTCGAACGACGGCCACGGCGCAAGGTCCAGTGTGCGTGAGGAGGTGATGTGCTCGACGAGCGCGAGATAATACATCGACTGCAGGTCGCGGAGCGACCCTGCGCTGTTCTTGATGTTCGGTTCGAGCAGTTTGACGGCATCACCGTACTGCCGGTGCCTGTCCTGTGCGTACCTGGCAATGCGTTGTTCGATGGAGGGCTTCCCCTCGTGGAGGATCTGCGCACGCAACGCTTCGCGAAGACTGAGCGCGAGCGCAGCATCCCCCGCTAGAAACCGCGCCTCGAGCATCGCAAGCCACGAGCGGAGATCCTCCTCTAGCATGGCCTCTGCTTCATGCAGCGTGCGCGCCGATACGCTCACATGCCAATGCGCGTCTTCAAGCGCCTGCACACGTGTGCGCACCTCGTCTGCATCGTGCACATCGGGAAGCAGCAGCAGCAGATCCTTGTCCGACCAGGGCGCGAGCTCGGCACGACCGTAGCTGCCCATGGCCAGCAGCGCGAACGTATCTCGTTGCAGCATGCGCGCCGCGAATGCCGCGTCGATGTCGGCGAGCGTTGAATCCGGTCCGGTTGTCATCACATCTGGTATATCAACTCGTTATGAATCTCAAAAACAATTATTGTAATTGGGGATGTGGATATGTGGACAACCTCGTCTGCGACGGGACAACTGCATGCATGTCGCGGATTTCCGGGGGAAGCCTTGAGACAACGCCTCATGTGGAGAAGAAGAGCAGATCGTGTGGGAAACGTTGATCGAGATATTCCGTGCATCAGAGGAAAAGAAGAACGGGCAGGAGACGCGTGTGTCTGCCTGCCCGTGCACAGCAATCATGCGTACCTGTGCATGAGGTGTGGATAAGGTCGTCAACTCGCGAGCAGGCTTAGTTTCTTCTCGAGCTGGTTGATGTGAATCTTGAGGGAATCGTCGTGCAGGATGGCGGCATCGATGCTCTTGACCGCATGAATGATCGTGCTGTGATCGCGACCGCCGAAATGCAGTCCGATGGTCTTCAGCGAAGCACGTGTGTTGTTCTTGGCCAGATACATCGCCACCTGCCGTGGCAGCACGATCTCCTGCTTTCGTGTCTTTGCACGCAGAGAATTCTCGGTGATCTTGAAGTGCTCGGCCACGATACGCTGGATCTGCTCGACGGTCAAATCCTTCTTTTCATTCGCGATGACATTGCGAAGCACGACTTCCGCAAGCGCTACATCGATGGGACGCTGCTCGAGCGTGTGACGCGCGATGAGTCCGATATAACATCCTTCGAGTTCACGTATGTTCGACTTGACGTTCGAAGCGATGTAGTCGATAACGTCCTGCGGCAGGTCGATGTGGTCGGCGTCCGCCTTCTTGCGGAGAATGGCGATGCGTGTTTCCAGATCGGGTGGTTGGATATCGACGGTGAGTCCGCACTGGAACCGCGAAATCAGCCGCTCGTCGAGTCCCACAAGTTCCTTCGGGGGACGATCGCTCGACAGAATGATCTGCTTCTTGAGCTGATACAGCGTATTGAATGTGTGGAAGAATGTGTCCTGCGTGCGTTCCTTGCCGGAGAAAAACTGGATGTCGTCGACGATCAATACGTCCATCGTGCGATAGAACGTCGAGAAATCGATGCTGCGATTTTTCTCGATCGCTTCGACGAAGTCGATCGTGAACTTCTCGCTTGAAACGTAGTACACACGTTTGCCCGGTCGCGACTGCATGATGGCATTGCCCACAGCCTGTACCAGATGTGTCTTGCCGAGCCCGACGCCCCCGTATATCACGAGGGGATTGAAAGCGGTCTCACCGGGATTGTTCGCCACGTTCAATGCGGCGGCACGCGCGAACTGGTTGCCGTCTCCACGGATGTAGTTGTCGAAGGTGAACTTGGGATTCAGATTCGAGGATCCGATATCGAAGAGGGAAGATCGCATCGGTTCGGGCTGCCGCACGCTCACGCGCGCCGTGACATCGGGCAGAGCCGCACCTCCCTGCGGAAGCTGCTGCAACGCCTCTCCGGAAAAACCTTCGGCAACCGCCGACAACTCCGGCTGCCTGATGCGCACGGAGTACTGCAGCCGGGCCTCGTCGCCCATGACCTGGTGAAGGGCGGATTGGATCAGATCGAAGTAATGCGTCTCGAGCCATTCGTAGAAGTACGTGCTCGGAACGGCAACGGTGAGCATGGTCCCCTCGAGTGACGTCGCCAGAAGCGGCTCAAACCAGGTCTTGAACGTGCTCGGCTTGACGTGTTCGCGCACATGGGCAAGACATGCATCCCATACCGTGGCGGCATCGGTGTCTTGCATTGGATCAGACGGAATCGAAGCGGAAACGGAAACGTTATTCACACGCGGAATATCGAAATAAGGGTGAGTCGTCAGAGAGGTCTCGTGGGACGCGCAGATGGAACGGGGTCGGAGCGAAAGAACAGCATGCGTCTAAGCGTATGAGAAACAAAGACTTGTAATCAACAAACACTCGCAGGGAGGATTGAAATCACACAGACTGATCACGACACAGCAGCTTCTCCCGTAGCGGGAACACGTTATCCACAACTTACCAACAGCGGAAGTCGGAACGAGACGAACCTGAGTATAGATCCATGTCTTGTGAATTTCAAGAGGGAGAAAAGCGTCGTTGCCTCTTGACTTTCTCAAAGCTCACGGACCGCAAGCACTTACAGCGATGATTTTTTTCGAACATATTTTTAGCATGCGGCATATGCGGTTCGCACACTGTGACTTGCATTTGAATCTTCCCGTCCGTAGTATTTGTCCATCGAACCGATACGAAGAACGATGCGCAGATTTCTCCCCTTTCTTCTCCCATGTCTGTTCCCCGCAATGCTTGCCCATGCGCAGTTTCGCGGACAGGAACCACGGCTGAGTTCTCCGGCCGAGCAGGTGCGCGCCCCTCAGGGTGGCTCGTTCCTCTTCGGACTGATCAATCCGGACAACTTCCAGATGAACCACACCGTGTCGATGAGCTATATGTCCATGGGTCCCCACAGCATTGGCATGTCGATGTACACGAACAGTATGCTGTACAAGATTGCAGAACCGCTTACCGTGCGCGCCGATGTATCGATCATGGCCACACCTTTCGGGTCCGCCACGCAGTTGTTCAACGCAGAGGCGGGGAAGATATTCCTCCAGCGCGCACAGATCGACTACACACCGTCAAAGGATACGCGCATCTCCCTTTCATTCCGTCAGTTTCCGTATGAGACAGCCAATCCGTATCTTTATGGACGCGGGATGACCGGGTACATGGGCTCGATGTGGCACGACGACTGGCCGTGATCGGTCGCGTCTCCACAACGTCGTACGACGACGAATGCATGCAACCGGGTATCTCGCCCGGTTTTTTTATTCGATGAACACCCATGGCCGCAGCGAAGAAGGAAAAGTCCCTCAATCCGAAGAATCTCGTTCTGAACATCATCATTGCGGGTCTTGTCATCCTCGTAGTGTTTCTCGCATGGTCGTTCGTCAGCACAACCGTGGTCAATAAACCCGTGGAATGGACTACCAAGCAGGGGGGGAGGACGGCGAGCGGTGAAATCATCCAGCTCGATGTGCTCAATGGGTGCGGGGCATCGGGTGTGGCGCAGAAGTTCACCGATTTCCTGCGCAAGCGCAATTTCGACGTCGTCCAGTCAGCCAATTACCAGACCTTTGACGTGGAGCGCTCGCTCGTGATTGACCGGACCGGCGATCTGGAATCCGCGCGCAAGGTTGCCCACGCCCTGGGCATCGATGAGAAGAACATCGTGCAGCAGATCAATCCCGATTATTATCTTCACGTTTCCGTCGTCATCGGCCGCGATTATCAGGATCTCAAACCGCTTGAATAGCGACCACCCCGTTTTGTGAACAAGTCGAATGACCGTGCAATCCTACGAACTCGCCCGCCGTGCCGCTGAGGCCGCCCTTTCCAAGAAGGCACGTGACATCGTGCTCCTCGATGTATCCACGCTGTCTGATGTGACCGATTATTTTGTGCTGTGCACTGGGGATTCCGACACGCAGGTGAAGGCAATTGCCGATGCGGTCGAAGACCAGCTGCTCACCGTTGAACGCGGCCATCCGCGCAAGGAGGGAGTGACGCATCTGCAATGGGTGCTTCTCGACTACTTCAATGTCGTCGTACACGTCTTCCAACCACGCGTGCGCGAGTTCTATGACATCGAACGTCTCTGGGGAGATGCCGTTCGTGAGGAAATCACCGACGAAACGCCCGCGCTGGCGTAATCCCACCCACCCGGCAGTCCTCCATGAAAACGTATCTGCACGCTCTTCTCGGCGATGTGCTCGAGGCAGCAGGCCTTCGGCGCTCGGATCTCGACATCCAGTTCGAAAAGCCGAAGCAGCCCGAGCACGGCGACCTCTCCACCAATGTTGCGATGATGCTCGCCCGGCAGGCCGGTAGGAATCCCCGTCAACTCGCACAGGAACTCTGCGTACTGCTCGAAGAGCGTGTCGATCGCACACGCATCGCAGCGATCGAGATTGCGGGACCCGGCTTCATAAACTTTCGCTTCACTGCATCCCACGTGCACGACGAGCTGGCGCGCATTCTCGCATTGCGCGACGCGTATGGTCGAAGCAACATCGGCGAAGGACGCTCGGTCAACGTCGAGTGGGTCAGTGCGAATCCCACGGGTCCCCTGCACGCAGGTCACGGCCGCCAGGTCTGCATCGGTGCGATTCTCTGTACCGCCCTCGAATGGGCGGGGTGGAACGTCACCCGTGAATACTACTTCAACAATGCGGGCAGCCAGATGCACAACCTGGCCGTCACCGTGCGCGAACGGTATCTCGAACTGCTCGGCGATGAACCGGTCGCCGAGAACATTCACTACGTGGGCGACTACGTGCGCGAGGTGGCGCGCGGCATCGTCGATGCGCATGGTGAGACGAAGCGCGACGCACCGATCGACTTCTTCCGCACACAGGGAGAGCAGTGGTGTTTCGCCAGCATTCGCGCCACGCTCGAGCGTCTGCATGTACGGCATGACATCTTCTACAACGAAGACTCCCTCTACAGCGACGGGAAGATCGCCGAAGTGCTCGATGCGCTGCGCGCGAAGGATCTCGCCTACGACAAGGACGATGCGGTGTGGCTTCGGGCCACCGCATTCGGTGCGGACAAGGATCGTGTGATCGTCAAGAGCACGGGCGAGCCTACCTACCGTCTGCCCGACATTGCGTATCACCGCGAGAAGGTGCTGCGCAACTACGACCAGATCATCGACATCTTCGGGGCCGACCACATAGCCACGATACCCGACGTGCTGGCGGGCGTGGCGTCGATGGGACTCCGCACCGACCATATCAAGGTCATCATCCACCAGATGGTCAGCTTTGTCAGCAATGGTGAAGCGGTCAAGATGAGCAAGCGTTCGGGCAACGTCTACTCCCTCGACGATCTGATCGATGATGTGGGTGTCGACGCCGTGCGGTACTTCTTCGTCATGCGTGGTGCGAATTCCCACCTGGACTTCGATGTCGCGCTGGCAAGGGAGCAGAGCGAGAGCAATCCCGTCTACTACCTGCAGTATGCACATGCGCGCATCTCGAGCATCATCCGGTTTGCTGAAGGCGAAGGCTTCGTCGTCGACGCCGACGCTCCGATTTCGCTGCTTGCGCATGACGCCGAGATAACCCTCATCAAGGCGCTGAGCGACTTTCCGCAGATCGTGGCGGGTGTGGCGGCTTCCAGCGAGCTGCAGCATCTGTGCACCTACCTGCAGGCCACCTCGGCGGCTTTCCACAGATTCTATCACGAATGCCGCGTGGTCACAGAAGACCGTGCGCTCAGCACGGCACGACTCGCACTCTGTCTCGGTACGCGTCAGGTGATCGCCAACGGATGCGCGATTCTCGGTATCGGCGCACCGGAGCGGATGTAAAAAGGTCAGAACACCCAGCCCACGCCCAGCCTGAACACGTTGCCGTTCAGGTTGATGCGCGAGTAGAAGGGATCGGTGGGAAGGGGGTAGGTCACGCCCTTGTGCGTGACCGACGATTGGTCGTAGACGTTTTCGGCGCCGAGCTGGGGATTGCGGAAGCGCCATTCGAATGTCGCTGCAAGGGAAGGGAGGAAGGCATAACGCACACCGATCAAGGTCAGGATACCAAAGGCCGGAGGCTGCATGATGCTCCGTGCGGAAATCCCCGCGACGCTTAGTGAGCGGGTACCGGCGTAGAATCCTGCTCCCCCGCCCACATACATCGATACCGTTCGCGACGACACGGGAAGTGTGAAGATGCCTGCGAGCTCGATGGCAGCGACATCATACCCGTCGCTGAACGGCGTTCCATGATGATCGGCGAAATGGCTCTGCATCGGTGCATACTCGATGGAGAGCTCCACAGCCGTCGATGTCGATACGTCCAGGCGCAACGCGGCACCGGCGCTCAGGGAGGCGTGGAAGTCGTTGGTCCCGTTCCGTTCGATGGCGTTGAGCGCTCTCGGTGCAGTCAGAATGCGAGATCCGCCCATGTAGCTGGCGTGAAGCGAGATCTCCTGCGCCCAAGCCATGCGTGGCGCGAGAACGACGAGCAGCAGCAGGGTCAGTCGTGCACACATGCATCGTACACCAGCATCTCCAGACGGGAACAGCCGTGATGACACAACGCAGAAACGCACACAGCCCCGGAGCCTGCTGCATGACTGCGCGTGACTCCGGGGCTGTGACATGGGTGTTTCCTTTCAGCGGGTGAACGCTCCTCGCTCCCGCACAGACGTGCGAGACGGTGTGTCGTTACCGATAGAACCGATCGCGGTTGTCGACGACGTCGAGCTTTTCCTTCTGTGATTCGAGCCAGGACTGGATGAACTCGTTCTGCAACTGCTGAAGCGTCTGCTGACGAAGTTCGTCCTTCTTCACCTTGAACGCAGTTTCATCGAGCGTGCCCTTGTTCTCGGCACGAAGCACGTACACACCGCGCTGACCGCGAATCGGTTCGGACGTCTGACCCTGCTTGAGGCGCAGCATCGTACCGATGAAGGCTTCATCGCGGCCGATGTTCTGGGGACCCGCGCCGGGTGTGAACATATTCGTGAACTCGATGGTCAGAGAGGGATTCGCCGCAACGATCTGCTCGAGGCTCTTGCCTTTCGCCTGCGAACGCGCGTACTCGAGGGTCTTGTTGACCTGACGTTCGAACACGACCTGGGGACGCAGCTGCTCCTTGAGGCCATCGAGATCGCGGTAGCCTTCCGGAAGTGTTTCAGACACGATGGCGACCACATACCCGTTGGCTGCGCGGTGCACATCGCTCATCTTTCCGACGCCGTTCTCGAAGGCAAACTTCATCAGGGCCGGATTCACACCGATGTTCGGAATGTACGATCCGCTCTGCTTTGCGAACTCTGGTGTTTCAAGCACCTGCAGCTTGTTCTGGGCAGCCTCGGCCTCGAGGCCGTTTTCATTGGCGAAGTACGCGAAATTGCGGGCTGTCTCGTACACATCGTCGCGCGTCTGCGCGCTCGGCTTGATCGAGATGCGGATCTCCGCATACTTGATCTCCGACGAAGAGCGGCCCGACACCTTGATCACGTGCCAGCCGAACTGCGTCTTGATGGGACCGACAACGTCACCGACCTTCGCACCGAACACAGCAGACTCGAACTCTGGAACCATGCGGCCCTTGCCGAACCAACCGAGGTCACCACCACGTTCGGCTGCACCCGGTTCTTCGGAGAGCTGTGCTGCCAGTTGTGAGAAATCTTCGCCACCCTTGGCGCGTCGCAGGGCCGCCTCGGCCTTCGCCTTCTGCGCCACTTCATCCTGACCGCTGTCGGTCCGGAAGAGAATGTGCGCAGCATTCGACAGCACCTCCGTGCCCTCGCGCTGCTCGATCACTTTGTAGAGGGAATAGCCGGTTTCGCTGGCAATGGGCCCGACGATCGATCCGTCGGGATTGCCGAAGAGCGACGTCGCGACATTCGGGGGAAGCGACTGGCGCGAAACAAACTGATCCTGATACGGGGTCTCCGACGAGGTCTTGACAAGCTCGAGGAAGTCTTCGCCATTGCGCGCATCTTGCGCGAGACGGTCAAGTTCATTCCTGATGGATGACGAATCGGCTGCCGAGGGCTGTTCGGTGAACAGCACATACTTCAGCTTGCGCATCTCCTTGACCTTGAACTGCTCCTTGTTCTTCTCGAAATACGCACGGTACTCCTCATCTGTGGGAGCGCCCGTGTCCTTCGCCGCAATCATGCGGGGATCGAAGAGGACGAAGTTCGCAGCCAGCTGCACGGACTCATCCGTGAAGCGGGAACGCAGATCCTGATCGCTGATCTGAATCGCCGAGCTGAGTGCCACCGTGAGCTTGTCGCGCAGGAGACGATCACGCAACTGCTTTTCGATCTCGATGAGGATGGGGATGTTCTCCGCGCCGGGATTGGCCAGGAAGTCGTCATAGTTCTGACGGTTGAAGCGCCCGGTCGAGTCGCGGAAACTGCGCGCGAGTTCCTCGGGGGGATTCGGCCCGCGCACGATATCGTTGATCTCCTTGTCGGTGACCACGATACCAAGTTCACTGACCGCGCGGTCGATCACCGCCTGTGTCAGGAAGTTGCTCCAGACTTCCTCGCGAATCGACGACATGGCGTTCTCGTCCAGCTCCTGATTTCCCTGCTGGCGTCGCTGTTCGGCAATCCGGTCGACCATCTCCTGAAACTCGGGATAGGTGATGGCGCGTCCATCAATATTTGCGATTTCGTTTTGAGATCCTTGCAATACCGCGGAAAGGTCTGCGTCGCTGACAACCCAGAACGCGACAAAAACAACGGCAAATGCGATGATGAAGACATGCGCGTTGTCGCGCATTTTGGTCATCATGCCCATGGTGTACGGTCTCCGTTAAGAATGGTGAAGATCATTCAAGCTGACGAATATAGGGAACGGCGCTTCCAGATGCAATGAATGCGTTGAAACACATGATGCAACGCGCGAGCAAATGGAGAATAACGTGAGGATCTGCACGTCGCACGTCTGAAACGCAACACGCCTCGTCATGCGGGACGAGGCGTGCGGCAGGCGATTTATTTCTTCACACCATCAGAACAGGTAATTCATCGACAGCATCAACCACGTGCGTGAAAGGTCGGTATCGTACGAATACGAACTCACGGGGATGTTCTCGCCCAGTACCTGGGTCTCGGGCGGCAGGTAGGCGTAGCTGAAGGATTGCACCTTCGACTGCACCCAGGTCAGATTGAGGAGGAAGGAATTGTCGAACATGTAGCCAAGGCCGGCGCTGATCGTCATGACGTTGTACTCGCTGATTTCCTTGTCTGCCTCGTACGGCGAGAACTGGTAGCGGAAGCCTCCGCGCACGAAGAGATCCGTCTGGGGCACCTTCACCTCGATGCCTCCACGGAAATTCGTGGTCTGACGAAGCTCGCGACGGATGTCCTTGTTGCGCTCGAGCAGATCTGCCGATGTTGCATTGTCGAATTCGAGCTGCGTGAAGTCGGTCAGCTCGGCATCGGCACTGATGTTGACGAAATCGACAGGGCGCACCGACGCACCAACCGTTAGCACCCACGGGGTGGTCACGTCGTACTCCGACGTCATGGTCGGTACCCGGTAGGTGTAGCCGTAGGGACCCTGGTTGTCGAGAAAATCACTGCGACCCGATTTCGAATACGTTTCACTCACCGTCACCATGGTCGGGGTCTGCACGCCCACACCGAACCGGGCGATCTCCTTGAAGCGATAGAGGAAACCGAGCTTTGCATTCCATCCCGAGATGGTTTGATCGAGGTTCTCTTCGATCCGGAGCTTCACGAAACCAGTCGCATCGTATTGTGGTCCGGCAATGACCGTCCCGGTGTGCACACCCAGGGGATCGGTCTCGATGAAGGTACGGTCCCAGATGTACGTCCCGCTGAGGATATTCAAGGACAACCCGACATAGGTGGCCGGGGCGACTTCCATACTGCCGCCGAAGGACCACATTCCGAGATTTCCGCTCTCAAAGATTTCCGCATCCTGCTGTACATTGTTGCGGATGGGGAAACCGAGATAGGTCGGATTGAAAAGTGTCGTATCCTGCAGATTGAGGTTGTACGACAGATCATAATCGATCTCGTTGTCGAACTGGGAGGTGAGAATCGAGCTGTTGCGGTTGTATCCGCCAAAGGAGCTGGCGCCCGCAAAGTTCACGAGGCGCTGGTAACCGCCTGCGAAGACGAGACTGCCGCGCGCCACGGGAAACGGCAATGCCATGCCGATGCTGTTCAGATGAAGGGTGCTCTCCGTTGCGTTCCGCGTCGTCCCGAGAAACGATGCGTCTGTCGAGACGTTGAGGCTGGTCAGACCGAGCGCGAATTCACTGGCACGAAGCTGGCCGAGTCCTGCGGGATTCCAATAGATGGCAGAGAAATCGTCAGCAACTCCGGTGAAGGCGTTGCCCATGGCGGCGGAACGTGCACTGACGGCATCCGGGGGCGTGGCCATGCGCAACGCATCCTCGATGAATTGCGCCCTGAGTTGTACTGCGCCGAGAAGAAAAACCGCGAGGAAGAGGGAAACCGGACCTCGGTATCTCATTGGATCACCTGTATCGAAATGTCATGTCGAAATGTGTGTGCGCGTGCATGGTGCAGCGCAGACGGGCCGGAACTTACCGAGTGCGTCTGCCTACCGAGTGCGTCTGCCTACCGAGTGCGGCTGCGACCGCCGCCACCATCGGAGGAACCGCCCGACGAACCGCCGGAGCTGCGTCCGCCACCACCCGAACTGCCACCCGAACTTCCGCCACCCGAGGGAGCCGAGCTGCGGGGCGGTGGCGAGTAGCTTCCACCGCTCGAGCCGGATTCACGGCTGCGGCTGGGTGGCGAGTAGCTTCCGCCATTGTCTGTGTTGCGACTGCGGGTGGACTCGCCGGAACTGCCGCGGTTGTCGGTGCCGCGTGCGCGGGTTGCATTGTTGTCGCGCGAGGATTCGCGTGTTCTGGTGCCGTTCGACGGAGCCGCGGTCGAACCGCTGCCCGATCGGGAGCGTGTGCCGTCGATCGTCGATGGGACAGAGGTGCGCGAGCGTGTGCCGTCATAGGTCGGAGAGGTTCCGGTGCGCGTGCGTGTGGCATCGACGCCGTTTCCGGTGCCGCGTGTGCGGGTGCCGAGGCGGTCGTTGACGTTCGTCGAGCGGGACCGCGCATCACTCGTGCGGCTCATCGACGTTTCGTAGATGCTCCGTGAGATGTCGCGGGTACGGCTGCTTCCAGAGTATCCCGTGCGGGTCGGACCGGAGGTGCGTAGTCGTGAGGTCCCCGCGTAGGATCCGTGTCCGTACCATCCACCACCATGATGGGGATAGCCGTAATAGCCACCGGGATAATAGCCGTAACCACTTCCGCCGTAATACCCGTAGTAACCACCGTACCAGACCGGGGGATAGTACCACGACGTGCCGCACCAATCCCAGAAGGGATCGTAGTAGCGGGTCCACAACAGACTGTGCCGCCACGGGTAGTAGTAGCCGAAGTAGAGTCCGGAGCGGTATTGGTCGTCACCGTAATAGTAGTTGTTGGTGACAACGTCGCCGTCCTCCTCCTGGTAGGTTTCGGTGTAGTCGGGCTGCTCGCGGGGGGGCGGATAGTGTTCACGCACCACCAGCTGCGTGTAGCAACCGGAGAGAAGGAGTCCGCCGACAAGAAGGACGCCGGAGAGAGAGAAAGTGGAAAGTTTCATGATACACCTCGAAGAATCGTCTGCTGCAGGTACTTCTGTATCATCAAAAGACGTACCAGCCTGTACATCATCCGACATCTGAACATACAGCCGGTATTCATTGGTTTCCAGTCATTGACGCGGTAGCGTCGGCGCCGGAGTGCATGGATTACCATACACCGCGTCTGGAATTGTGGACGGAAGATCAGAGGTAGCGGACGTATTGGACGCGCAATGCGCGGATCACACCGCTATTGTTGATGATGGGAGGAAGGCCGGGAGCGGGGACCTCTTTCGGTGTGCCGTACACCGGGGAGGTGGTCAGATTCTTGAAGTACAGGTCGAGATTCAGGCCGATATGTGTCGAGACGCGTACGCCTGCATTCAGCGTGCCGTTCCAGAATCCCTTGTGCCCACGGTCATTGTCGAATGCGAAGTCATATTCTGCGAGGAGGGAAACCACCGAACCGACGGATTTTTCGACACCGACCCACATGTTGGGACTGAAATCGGCATCCCTGCGTTCGATGGTGTAATTGAGTCCACCGTGGAAGCTGAGCATGCCGTAGAGTGAGTAGTTCTTGCTGGCGGCCACGAAGAAACCGGGACTCTTGACCGTGTACTGGCGCCAGATCTCGTTCCATCCGTCGAATCCCTGGCTGTCGAAGCCTGCGACGATAGCCGGGTAGCGTACATTTTCCTCGAGCACCCGGTACCGCACCATGAGACCGGGCAGGGGATTCCAGAAGATGCCGCCGGAACCGATGATTCGGGTCCCACCATAGGAGATTCCCACATTCATGTTGTGCAGGGGTGCGTACACAACACTGGCAATCACGCCACCGTCGGGATAGATGTACAGGTCCGCAGAACCGGCAGTTGTGGGCAGCATGCCTGCAACGGGTGTGTCGATCAGGAAGAGGGGATCGATGTTCGACTCGGAACCGGCCGCCCGCTGTGCGCGGGCGGAACCGGAACCGAGGAAGATGGCAGCAAAAAGCAGCAAGGCTGCCGACAAGCGTCCGATGGACATCGATTACGAGTGCTTCGCGATGAATTCCTCGAGCAGCAGCACGTCTTCTTCGCTGCCCATGAACACCGGCACGCGCTGGTGGATGTCCTTGGCGTCCACTTCGAGAATGCGCCCACTGCCTGTGCTGGCACGTCCCCCGGCATTCTCGATCAGAAATGCCATGGGATTCGCCTCATAGAGCAGGCGCAACTTGCCCGAGGGATTCTTCGCATCACCGGGATACATGAAGATGCCGCCGTAGAGCAGGGTGCGGTGAATGTCGGCGACCATGGATCCGACATAGCGTGACGAGTAGGGTCGGTTGCTGTCCTTGTCGACTTCCTGAAGGTATTCGACGTATTTGCGGACGCCCTCGTTCCAGATTGTGCGGTTGCCTTCGTTGACGCTGTAGATCTTTCCCTTGCGCGGGATGCGGATGTTGCTGTGTGAGAGCAGGAAGTCGCCGATCGTGGGGTCGAGCGTGAATCCATAGACTCCGTTGCCGACCGAACAGACCATGATGGTGCTCGATCCGTACATGATGTACCCTGCTGCAACCTGCATGTAGCCCGCTTGAATGACATCGGATTCGCTTCCGCGGCCGGAAACCGTCTTGCGACGCAAAATCGAAAAGATCGTGCCGATGGTGACGTTCGCCTCGATGTTCGATGACCCATCGAGGGGATCGAAAAGCAAGACGTATTTACCCGTCGGGTACTCCTCCGGCACGTGGATGATCGATTCATTCTCTTCGGAGGCCATGACGCAGAGCTGGCCGCCGTGTTCCATCGAATGAATGATGGTCTGATTTGCGTACACATCGAGTTTCTTGACGTCGTCGCCCGAAAGGTTGACGGTTGACGCGGCACCGAGAATGTCGACAAGCCCTGCGCGACGAACTTCACGCGAGACGATTTTCGCCGCCAGCGCGAGACTTCGCAGCAGTTCCGAGAACGCGCCGGTGGCATCCGGGTGCATGCGCTCCATCTCGGCGATGAAGCGCTGAATCGTCATCAGACGAGTTTCATCTCCGGGCTTGTACTTGTCAGCAGGCATGATGAACCTGTGGATTGTGAAAAAGCAGAGGGGAAGCTAAAGTACCTCTTCACAGGTCTGAAATCAAACCACAGCGGGAGGACGGACGCCCCCGTCCGTCCTTGATGAATGCACAGCGGGAGGACGGACGCCCCCGTCCGTCCTATCTGTCAGCGGCCGATGCGCATGCGGATCCTTGTACCGTGCTCATCAGAGGTGATCTCCACCTCATCCATCATGGCACGAATGATCAGCACGCCGCGACCACCCTCCTTGAGAAGGTTCTGCTCGTCGAGAGGATCGGGCACATCGTCGACGACGAAGCCGCCGCCCTGGTCCTGCACGATGAACTCGGCACTGTGATCGAAGCAGGTGCATTCGAGGTCGACAAACTTGCCCGGGTCGGTCTTGTTGCCGTGGATGATACCATTGTTGACCGCCTCGGTGACCGAGATCATGATGCGATCGAGAACATCCTCGCCGAAGTGCATGCTCTTGTCGATTTCGAGCAGGAAGTGTTCTGCAAGGCGGATGTTCGTGCGGATGCTCGGGATCCGCAGGCGGCGCTGAAGGATCGGTGTGCTCAGGGCGATACGAGGCTCCGTAATAAAGGTGTGATCCGGTGAAATTACTCTCTTCAGGGCTGCCAGGCAATGCCCATCGAAATGTTCGGTGTGGTGACGGTTCCGGCAGTGGATTGACGGGTGATCTGGTACCAGCCCTCCGCGCGCAGTTCGAGGGGTCCCTGTCGCATGCGGATGGTGCAAGCGGGACCATAGCTTTCGAGCGTGCCGTCGCGCCTGCGCGTCGATTTCTCGAAGGTATACCGGGTCTGGTGGAAGATGCGCACGCCGGCCGAGGTCGCAATGGTTTCGGCATCCCAGGTCAGCATGAGCGCCACGCTGCGCTCGTCGAACGAAGAGAGGGGACGCAGCCGGAAACTGTTCCAGAACAATTGCCCGCGCTCGTACAGGCGCAGCTGGAGGCGGGCGTCGAGCCAGATGCGACCCGCAATGCGCAGCAACGTCGTGTCGGTGACGGCGAACTGGCGCAGGGCGTAGCTGGTGAGGAGGGGATTGAGCGCCTCGAAATCGTAGACGGTGTAGTTCGCGGTGACTTCCGACTGGAGGCGCGTGAAGAAACGGCCGGGCAGGCGGTACTCGATCCCCGGCGACAGGCGCAGCACGCGGTTCCACGTGTTGTTCGCACTCCGCTCGGCAAAAATGTAGACCGTGTGTCGCAGCGACATGTCGGCGCCGGCGTACACAAGCAGCCACGGCGACATGCGACGCACCCAGCGCAGTGCACCCATCAGCACCAGCTCGTCCCGATCGTCGACATTGCTTTCAGCCGGGGTGTCATAGACGAGCTTCACCGTGCTGAAGGCCGCCGATACGGTGTCGGTCGCGCTCATCGGCACGACGAGCGAGGCGGCCAGCTGAGACTGGGCGATGCTGTTGTTCTTGCCATCTTCCAGACGCTGCTGGCGCAACCACGCGATCTCGTTCGCGCCGTCGAAGCGGTCGACCCCGTAGGTTTCCTCGCGCTCGCCGAACTCGGCGCGCAACTCACTGCGGAATCCCGATCGCGTCTCGTAGCGCAGCTGCGCCTGCATGGCGATGCGGAATTCATGCAGGTGGGAATCGAAAACGGGAGTCACGCTCTCGGACGCACGATGTTGTTGCGACTTCCGCACGACCCGCGAGGAAGCCTCGATGCCGCCGCGCATGGTCAACTCGCGTCCTATGCGGACGTCGATCTGGTCGGCGAGACCAATCACGCGTTCGGTGCGACTTTCAATGGGATGCTCGGTGCCGAAGCGTGAGAAAATGAGGGAGTCGAAGCCGAGGTAGAAGTCGCGCCCACTCTCTCGCCACATGCCGTGCAAACGGTTCGCACCCGCATCGCCGAGGGGAGAGGTGATGGTCGCCATCGCACGCCGCTCGGAAATGGCGCGGGGCGCGAGCCGCTCGGCCAGCACAGACGCGCTGGCCGTGATGGATGTCGAGCCCATCGCGAGCGGCGAGACGACTGCGTCGGCACCCCAGGCGAAACCGTCGTCACGGACACCCTGCTGCATGTCGAAACTCCATCCCGCCATGGGCTGCAGCAGGAGTGAGGGAATCGGGGTCCACGCAATCCCCCCGAGCAGCCGGTGGGTGGCGAGGTTACTGAGGCCGACGGACCGGTCGTCGGAGAAAAGGAAAGAGTTCGTGCGCACGACGGCAGTGAATGTCGGCGACAGCACGCGGCGCAGATTGAAGGCGAGGTTCTGGTCGTCGCGCACATTCGGTGTGCTGCTCTCGATCAGAGTGCGGACGAAACGCTCGTCAATGTCGCCGCTCCAACCGTTGAGGGACTGCCAGACCCACGCGCCGCGCAGATCCCAGACGAGGGTGTTCACATTGCGCTCGAAGCGAAGAAGCGCGGTGGGTCCCGTGGATGCGGCAGTGGCTGAATCGGGTGTGGGATCACCGGGCACGAAGCCGCCTTCCGCACCGGTCTGTGCCTGCGCGGTCGAGAGGAGCATGCAGAGGAGGCTTCCGTAGAGAAGGAATCCGGCCGGATGCTGCCGCGGGATCACGTCGGGATATGCGCGAAATCGTCGAGAAGACGGGAAGTCTTGTGTGAGGCGTCTTCCGATTCCGTGAGAATCGAGAAGGCCTCTTCGAGGGTCTGCTGACTGGTGCGTGCCCGCAGTTCACCGATGCTACCCTGTGCGGCAATGGCGCCGTCGCGCAGCACGATCATGCGCGTGCAGACGCGCTCGACGATGTCGAGCAGATGCGAGCAGTAGAGAATCGTACGCCCCCGCTCGGCCAGACTGCGGATCAGTTCCTTGAAGAGCTGCGTGGTCTGTGCGTCGAGTCCGTCGAGCGGTTCGTCGAAGTAGTACACCATGGGATCGTGCAGCAGCGCACTGGCGATCACCACCTTCTGCCGCATGCCCTTCGAGTAGGTGGTCATCATCGTGTCGGCCACAGTGGCCAGATCGAAATACGCGAGCAGCAGATCTCCCCGTGCATCGATGAGCGCATCGGGCATGCCGCGCAGGCGTCCGGCAAAGCGTAGGAACTCGCGCGCCGAGAGCGCCTCGAACACCCCGCCTGTTTCCGGCACGTAGCCGATCATCGCCTTCACGCGCTCGGGCTCGGCGGCCACATCGATGCCATCGACCAGCGCCCTGCCGCTGTCGGGAGCAATGATGCCGGTCAGGATCTTCACCGTCGTGCTCTTGCCGGCGCCATTGGGACCGATGTACCCGACGATTTCCCCGCGCGCGATCTCGAAGCTGATGCCGCGCAGCGCATCGGTGCTGCCGTAGGATTTCGCAAGCTGTTCGACGCGGATCATCACCGTACCTGGAAGCTGCGCGCCGGAGACACGCTGTTCGGCTGCTCGCCGGACTTCGTGTACGCGACAACACGCCATGAATAGATGCGCCCGGCTTCGAGTCCCGGACCCGTATACTGCATCGACACGACCGCCTCGCCGCCCGGCACGACCGTCCCCGCCCAGATCTGGCTCGCACCCCCTGCATGTGACACCACCAGACGGTAGGATGCTGCTCCCACATGACGCCAGGAAAAAGTGCCGAAGGATGGGAGGAAGGCACCATCCACGGGAAGTTCCAACAGAGGCACGTCGAGCACCCGGTCGGAAGCCTCCGCAGCCTTCTCGCTTTCGAGTCCGCCGCGATCGACGGCGGTGACGAGATAGTGGTAGGTCAGGTTCAGTGCCAGATCATGCCGGTCCACATGCGAGAGCTGCTCGGTCTCGGCCAGCAGCAGGGCGGGATCGGGTACGGTGATGGGCACCAATGCGGACCTGTAGATCCGATATCTGGCGATGTCGTCGTCGTCGGAGGGGGTCCAGCTCACGAGTATGCGGGGACCCGTCTCATCATTCTGCGCGACCGCAAACGCATCATCGGGTTCCCATGGTGTGTATGTGTTGGGCGAGGTGAGCCGCACACTGTTGGAGGGTGCACTGCGGTTCCCGCTGCGGTCCACTGCCGTGACAAAGTACGTGTACGCGGTGTCGTAGCTGAGCGCGCGGTCGACATGCCAGAAATTCGTGGTTGAGGCGATGATGCGCACGCTGTCGGGCGTGCCTTCCTCCGAGCGATGGATCTCGTAGTGATCGAGATCCGGTTCGCCGTTTCGCCGCCACTCGAGCAGCACGGCACCGTCGGTATTGCTCTCGTAGCGCAGCTGCGCCGGCGCGATGGGTGCGATGACATCGGGAATGTCGGGTGGCAGGGGATCGCGCTCGCAACCCCCGGTTCCCAATAGCACGCAGACGGCCATTGCAGCGATCACACGCATGCGTCCCGCTCGGGCGATGCGCGTCGCACAGGCACTACGTGGGGAGGCGGGAGGCATGAGGATGCAGCGGTACCGCATGGAACGATCTCCGAGGGATGGTCGGCGCGCGTGAGGATTGGAAGCGTAAATGTACATCGCGCATCGCTCGTGCGCACGTCCCTTGCAGGACTCCGTCAGCCCGTCAGTCGAGCAGCAGCAGGGCGAGTGCGGTGAGTGCCCCGGCAAGGGTGCAGGCGATGTTGACGATGTCGTTGGTCATCGCGCGATGTCCGCGTTGCAATGTGGTCGGCAGATGGCAATGGGTGCGCTGTTCGGTCTGCGCGCCGCAGAATCCGCAGGAGTACTGCGCCTGCACGGTCGCACCGAGGATGCTGTCGACGAGGCTTCCGACGAGACCGCACGCCGTGAGCAGGAGGAGCGCCTGCATGGCGTGCGGCGTGATACCGGAGGCATCCGCCATGAAGTTGGAGACATCCGCCATGAAGTTGGAGACATCCCCGATACGTGCAGAAGCGAGTCCGATAGCCGAGACGACCGCGGCGCCGAGCGCTCCCCCGACCGTGCCGGCCAGGGAGACGCCGCCGGAGGTGCCCGGGGGCACGGGGCGCAGGGTGAGGATCGAGCGGGGACGGCCGCGTGCGAGCACGCCGAGTTCGGTGCTCCACGTGTCGGCGGTGGCGGCAGCGAGGGAGGCGAGATAGAGGGGGTACCAGCCGTCCCACGGCACGATGTACGCGAGCACGACGATGAGGCCCGCGATGCCGCCATTCGCGATCACCTGCATCGCATCGCGGGTCGAGGACTTCTCAAACACCCCGTCGAAGGCGCGTTTGCGGTGGCGGCCGAGGCGGGAGAGGGCGCTGGAGAGGAGGAAGAATGCGACGATCGGAAGGGTGTACATCAATCCTCCCGTGCCGTAGACGATGATGGCGAGCAGGAAGGTCGCGACGGCGCCCGAGAGGCTGAGCAGATGCTGGCGATAGCTCACACCGGCCACGAGCGCTCCGAGTACGCCCGCCTCGGCGACGCGCGTGTTTATATGAGGAGAATCGGATCCGAAACTCACGTACAAGAGGAACGCGGTGAGGAGGGGGATCGAGAGGTTGTCGAGTCCGCGGGGAGTGAGCGCCTCGGCGGCGGTGGCGGCCACGCTGATCACGACGAGGGTGCGGAAGAGCAGCATGGGTTGTGTGCGCAGCAGGTCCATGGTCTGGATGCTCTGTGGCTGCTGCACGACGAGTGCGACGTGCAATGCCGCCAGCGTTGTCAGAAACATGGCCATCGATCCCTGCACGGATTTCGTGTCGCCGCTGAGCGTGTAGGAGCGGGGTGCGCGCACGAGTTCACCGGTGATGCCGGCGGCGCCGTCGCCGAGGGCGAGCACGAGCATGGAAGCGGCCACGATGTCGGCCGCCTCGTCCCACAGCAGCAGGGCGAGGATGAGCAGGGCGAGGGGGTAGTAGACCGTACCGTAGGAGCGGCGCGGGGTGTGATGCACGGCAGGCAGCCATCCCCGGACATATGCGGCGAGGTTGGCGAGCGTGAACACGGCGGCGATGAGCACGACCGGTGCGGCTCGCGTGATGAAGAATGGTGCAAGGAAGATGACGATGCCGGTGGCGATGTGCACGCTCTTGCGCGAGAACTCCGCCGACAGGCCGAAGCCGCGGCGGGCGGCTTCACTCGCGCCGAGCAGCGTGAGGATGGTGAGCGTGATGCCGGCGAGGACGGCGGCTTCCGACGAGGTGATCATGCGTGAGGAGAACATACGGCGCGAAGATACGCAAACGAGAAACGGCGCGGACAGAGCCACGCCGTTTCCACATGCAGAGAGGGGATCCGATCAGGAACCGCCCATCGGGACGGCCACCTGGTACTTCTTGGATCCTTCGGCCTGCCAGTATTCACCGGTCACGCGGCCGCCGCTGGCGGAGACGTGGAGCACGCCGGTGGTCTGCTTCGAGACGTAGTCGGTCGGCTTGAGGATCACCTTGCCGTTGCCTTCCACGAGCTCGCGACGCTTGCCGACCTCGTTGCCGCTGTCGTCATAGAACTTGAGGTCCACTGTTGCATCGCTCGTGCCGGTGTTGGCGATGACGATGTAGGCTTCCACGTTCTTGTCGGCCACGAAGTGGGGACACACCAGTGAGGTGAATCCGGGCTTTTCGAAGCCGGTGGTCGTGGTATTCTTCCACGAGTCGGCGTCCTTCTTGTAGAACTGCCAGTATTCGGCAACGACGTTTCCGCCGGTCGATGCGATGTGCACCGTACCGTTCACCGTACCCTTGACGTACTTGCCGGGGTTGAGGTTGAGTTTGCCGAACGGTTGGATCACTTCCTTCCCGCTTCCGACAAGTTTGCCCTTGCCGTCGTAGAAGCTGAGATTGACGACGGGTCCGTTGCCCTCGACGTCGGTGATGACAAGATGCGATTCGACGACATTCGCATCCGCCACGAAGTGATTGATGATGAGGTTCTTGCCGCCCTGCGCGAACGTGCTCGCCGTGAAGACGAGGAGCGCCGCGGCGGTGATGATGCCTTTCAGTGCTTTCATGGTCTTTCCTGCTTCAGTGCTGTTGTGTGATCGATTCGGACGTGATTACATTTTCTTGAACTCGACGCGGCGGTTGCGCGCGCGGTTCGCTTCGCTTTCGTTCGGCACGATCGGATTCGCCGGGCCGTATCCCTTCACGGTCAGACGCTTCGCATTCACCTTTCCAGTCTTGACCAGAAAATTCTTCACTGCGTTGGCACGGCGCTCGGACAGCTTGACGTTGTAATCCTGCTTGCCCTTGTCGTCCGTGAAACCACCGACTTCATACTTCGCGCTCTTGTTCGACGAGGCGTTCATGGCCTTGGCGACTTCCTTGAGATCGGCATGCGAACGCTTCTGGATCTTGTCGCTGTCGAAATCGAAGTTGACCATGATGCGCATCTTGTTTTCGTCGGCCAGATCCGATGCCTGCGGGGCGCCGCCCTGCATGGCATGCGCGACCTGATACTTTTCCTTGTTCGAGACCTGCCAGTATTCACCGGTGATCATCGTGCCTTCGGTCTGGATGTAGGCGATGCCCGTCATCTTCTTGCGGCCGACCAGCTCATAGGGCTGAATCGAGACCTTGCCATTGGCCGGAATGCTCACACGGGTCTGTCCCGCCAGGTCGCCGTCGTCGCTGTACAGCTCGACGTACACTGTCGTTGCCTTGCCGGCACCGTCGGCCACGACCATGTAGCTCTCGATGTTCTGATCGGAGACGAAGTGCTGACAAATGAGCTTGGTGGCGCCCGGTGCGACCGAGGCCGGGACGGCGATGTTCTTCCAGCCGAGCTTGGAGTCCTTGTAAAACTGCCAGTATTGACCGCTCACCAGCTGCGTGGACGTGATGCGGATGGTGCCGACCATCTTCTTGCCACCGACGTACTTTTCGGGGTTCACATTGATTTTGCCGTTGGCGGGGATGGTTTCCGACGCCTTGCCGGCAAGCGAACCCTTTTCATCATAAAACGCGATGTTGACGCTTCCTCCCGATCCCGCCACGTCGGCGACAACCAGATGGCCTTCGATCTGCTGGGGATCGGAGACGAAGTGGTTGATGACCAGGGATTTCCCGGCTTGCGCATATGCAGTGACGCTGAACGCTGCGATCATCCATGCGACCGCAAACATCCGCCGAGCGAGCACGGGAACATTTACCTGTGCGTGCATGCAGTTACCTCCTACTAGATTCATGGGGGTTGTGTAGTACTCGAAACCAATATAGTGAATTTGGCAATGCACTGTTCAGCAACGCGACGTCGCAATGCCACTCATCCAACGAATCAGCCGGTACGTGTGTTCCCGGCCATTGTGCATGTGCCGTATGTTATTCACGTGACCGGCATCGCGACCGGTCCGTTCTCCTCGTCGTTCCCTTCGCGGTCGTGCGTCTCGCCGGCGGTTTCAGTCGCGTCGATGGTTTCAGTCGCGTCGATGGTTTCAGTTGCGTCGATGGCGGCTTCCCCTGCGTCGTCGGCGCCTGCGATGACGAGCACGAATTCCCCCCGTGGCGTATGCGTCTGGAAATGTGCGCGCATGTCGCTGATGCTGCCGCGGAGGATTTCCTCAAACTTCTTGGTCAGCTCGCGGCACACCGCGATGCGCCGGTCTCCGAGGTGCGTTTCGAGGTCGGCGAGGGTGCGAGCGATGCGGTGTACCGATTCGTAGAGCACGATGGTGCGATGTTCGGTGGCCAGGGTGCGCAGACGCGTCTGGCGACGCTTCTTGATGGGGAGGAATCCCTCGAAGTGGAATCGGTCGATGCGCAGCCCACTTGCCACCAGCGCGGCCAGCGCTGCGGAAGCCCCCGGCACCGGCACGACGGTGATGCCCTCGGTCACGGCCGCTGCCACGACGAGCGCGGCGGGATCCGACACGCCGGGTGTGCCGGCATCGGAGACGAGCGCGACACTTTCGCCGCGCTCCATCCTGTCGATGAGTTCCGGGATGCGACGCCGTTCATTGGCGCTGTAACAGCTGATGCACGGTGTGGAGATGCCGTGCGCGCGCAGCAGCACGTGTGTCGTGCGTGTGTCTTCAGCGGCGATCACGCTCACGCCGCGCAGGATCCGCAATGCACGCAGGGTGATGTCTTCGAGGTTTCCGATGGGTGTTGCGACGATGTACAGCGTGCCGGGCTGCGGGTCATTCGGATGAGGCGCGCTCGGATGGGAGGCGGGCTCGCCGGTCATGCCATCCATTCCTCCTCCTCCACCTCGTCCCGCTCGCGCACACCCGCGTGCATCTTGAGCAGTCGGTCGGCTGCGTCGGGCTGGATGATGCAGCTGATGAGGATGTCGTGCTCGCCGTAGCGCTCGCGCACGACCTCGCTGTGTTCGTGGAACTGGGCCGCGATGCGGAAGTCGGGCGGAACGATGGCGAAGGTGCGATGGGCCGTCCGCTCGTCGACAATGCGCTGCAACACGGCCAGCAATTCGCCGAGATTGATGCCGCGTGCGGCCGAGATGAAGACGGGATTCGGGTAACGCTCGCGCAGGGCGGCGAGTCCCGCCGTGTCGTCGAGCGCATCGATCTTGTTGAACACCGACACGACGGTCTTGCCCTCGGCACCAATGTCCTTCAACGTCGTCATCACCACGTCGATCTGCTCGATGAAGGCGGGATGCGACACATCGACGACGTGAAGGATGACATCGGCCTCGACCACCTCGTCGAGCGTGCTCTTGAACGATGCCACGAGTTTCGTCGGAAGCTTCCGGATGAAGCCCACGGTGTCGGTCAGCAGCACGGTGTTCCGGCCGAGCTCCATGGCGCGAACCGTGGAGTCGAGTGTGGCGAAGAGCTTGTTTTCGGCGAGGACCTCGGCGCCGGTGAGGATGTTGAGGAGTGTCGACTTGCCGACGTTCGTGTAGCCGACCAGGGCGGCGCGCGTGACGTTCTGACGGCTCTTGCGCTGGGTGGCGCGCTGGCGGTCGATCTTCGCGAGCTTGGCACGAAGGTGCGAGATGCGGTCGCGCACCAGGCGGCGGTCGGTTTCGATCTGGGTTTCGCCGGGACCCTTGGTGCGGATGCCGCCGTACTGCTTGGAGAGGTGGGTCCACATGCCCGTCAACCGCGGCAGCAGGTACTCGAGCTGTGCGAGTTCGACCTGTGTCTTCGCGGTGTTCGTGCGCGCGTGCATGGCGAAGATGTGGAGAATCAGTGTCGTGCGGTCGATGACCTTGCGATCGATCATCCGCTCGAGGTTGCGTTGCTGAACGGGCGTGAGATCATCGTCGAAGATGACGGTCTGGACGTTTGCATCCTCGCAGCGCTGCTTGAGATACTCGGCCTTGCCCTTGCCGATGAAGGTTGAGGGCACGATCGACGTCCGGTTCTGAAGAACACTCTCGACAACATCGGCCCCGGCGGTTTCGGTCAGCAGCGCGAGTTCGTCGAGATGCTCGTCGGTTTCGTACCGTTGCTGTCCGGAGTACGTGGAGACGCCGACGAGAATGACCCGTTCGGGGACTTCTGCAGTGTCGTGCAAGGCGCGGCGCTTCGACACGCGCGCATCGTCGAGTTCGTCGTTGTCGAGTTCGTCGTTGTCGTGTTCGTCGTCGTCGAGTTCGTCGTTGTCGAGTTCGTCGTTGTCGAGTTCGTCGTTGTCGAGTTCGTCGTTGTCGAGTTCGTCGTCGAACCGATCGGTGTCATCGATCGAGTCGGCGCGGGAGTGTCCGGTATCGTGTGTGTGTGTCATCAGGATCAGGTGGATTCGAGATCGCGTTCGCGGTGGCGCACATCGCGTGCAACCAGCATTTCTGCAACGGCGCACAGCAGGGCGAATGCCAGGAGGTATTTCCAGAGTTCGACGCCGAAACGGGCTTCGGTCACGGCAGCACGCACGTCGCCGCGACGGTCGAGACGCACGGGATTCGGGATGCCGACATGTGTGTACCAGGCTGTGCGGTCGTCGTCATTGATGCGTGTCATGTCGCTTTCGGTGGGATCGATGTTCACGGCGATGCTGCGGACGTGGCGCTCGCCTGCCCGCAGTTCGTACACACCGGGCTCGTCGAGGTCGGCCAGGGAGATGGAGAGTCCTGCAGCAAGCGATCGCGGCGCGAGCCGCACGGGAGCACCTGACGGTGTGCGGAGCTCCCACATACTGGCCGCGACCGGAGGCAGCGTGAGGTCGAGTGCTTCACCGACTGTTGCGGTGCGGACGTCGTCTTCACGCGCTGCGAGATAGTACATCGAACGATGGAGAAGCGGCACGAACACCCCCCGCAACGGGAAGTCTGACCAGGTCAGCACGGCAGGCACCGCCAGCACCAGCACCCGGCCGGCCCCGCTGCGCTGATCGAGCAGGAAGGCGTCACCCCCGGCAGCGGTGATCACCGCCCGCGCATCATCGCCGCCGCGCAGACGCACGGTGCAGTAGAGTTGGGGACTCTCGACGCGCGGTGAAGCACCTGCTGAGCGTCCATCGCCGCGCTCGGCGCTGGCAATACCCACGTTGTTGTCAGCGAAAACCCCGCGGAAGAGGGGATGATCGTAGTCGACAGACCCGAAGCTCGTGAACTGCGACGTGCGGCCCGGTGCCCCGTTGACGCCCGCCGGGGCGGGAAGTCCCACTGCACGCACGAGCGCGTTGAAGCCGTCGAGCGAGCCCTCTGCATCCGGAAGGACGAGGAGTCCGCCGCCGCCGCGCACCCAGTCAGCGAGGCGGTTGATGGTGGAACTGCCGAGCGACGCGGCACCGGCAACCACCACTGCATCGTAGGATGAGAGATTCGCGGCTGCGATCGATGATGCATCTCCTCCCGAAATGTCGAACACTGAGGTCGCATCAGGTGCGGGCTGCAGAGCAATGCGGAGAATCTGCGCATCCTTCGGTGAGGACGCCGCAACGAGCAGACGCAGGCGCTCGGGTACGTGGAAGGAAAAATGCCGGGTATTGTCTTCGGGAATGGCGTCGTCTTCGAGTTCGACATGTCCGCGCATGAAGCCCGTGCGTTTGGGGATCACGGAAAAGCGGATTTCACTGCGGGCCCCCGCTGCAATGTCGACGCTCTGCTGCGTGACGCGTTCGCCATCGAGAAACACGCTGACCAGCGCACCCGACATCGCGGAGCGCGTCGCATTCACCACTGTGGCGGCGACGTTGGCGGGCTTGTCCTTTTCGAAGAACGACGATTCGAGGCGTACTTCGGCCACCGATGCGTTTTCGGGGGCGGCTTCACCGAACGCGACGATGAAGGTTCGCACCGAGGCATCGAAGAGGTCCTTCTGCACCCCGTCGAGCGTGTAGTGCGAGCGCTGCTCGTCGGTGAGGATGTACAGTTCGCGGTTGATGTTGCCGCTCGAGGCAAGCAGGACCGACGCGGCGGCGAGCGCATCGGCGCTCTGCACGTGGCGGAACGACGGCTCGATCGCAGCCACCGCATCGCGTGCGGAGCCGAGCGCGGCGGTGAAGCGATGACCCTCGCTGCGCGCCTGCGACATGCGTACGATGGCAACCTCGTCGCCCGGTTCGAGCATGTCGATGATCTCCATCGCCTTCTCGCGTGCCTGCTTGATGAGGGGTCCGCCATCATCCGATGCGAACATGCTGAACGAGTCGTCGATGACGATCACGACCGACGACCTGGCCTGCGTGCCCGGGAGGAACCCGAAGGTGCTGCGCAGGGCGGGACGCGTGAACGCCAGTACCGCGAAGATGATGATGAGCGTCCGCAGCACGAGCAGCAGCCACTGACGTATCTTCAGCTTGCGGATACGGCTGCGCTGCAGTTCCTTCAGGAAGGTCAGAGTGGAAAACTCCACCACCCGCGCCTTTCGAAGGGTCAGGAGGTGGAGTATGATGGGAATCGATGCGGCCGCGAGGCCCAGCAGGTAGAGGGGATTGAGAAACGTCATGCAATCATGTTATGCCCGAATCTCAAAACATATCCGCGCCCATGCATAAAAACAAGGGAAAGCGCCGCTCCCCCTCAGTTCCTCACGGCGTCACGCCACGGGCGCCTGCCCGACGGTCGAGATATTGAAGGCTGGGGGATCCTGGATGTGCTTCTTGACAGCACAGAGGGAGGCGGTGCTCACGAGCGCGTCGTGATATTTCTCGGGGAAGTCGGCCGGCACGCGAATTTCGATGTCGATGGCGCCGATCATGCGCCTGGCGGGATCATACGTCATCTTCTGCACGAGTTCGATGCCCTCGGTGGGAATGCCGCGCTGCTGACAGAAGCCTAGCACATAGATGCCGGCACAGGTGCCGAGAGAGGCAAGAAACAGATCGAACGGGGCCGGAGCGCTGTCGTCGCCTCCTGCCTGCACCGGCTGATCAGTCGAGATCGTGAAGCCCTTGTACTCTGCGTTCACCTTTTTGCCACCCGGGAAAACAATCTTCATGTCCATGTCGAATCCTGCAGTCTGATGATGAATGTGTTCAATGGAGATGGGATGCTCGGCGTGGGATTTCGATTCGCGCACGTCCCGCTTCCTCACTATATTTCGATACTGGGTCATCCAGAACACACGTACCTACACCTTCATCCGACGGATGTTTCAGGAGGAGCAATGGATTCCATCAGCATCACCAAGACAACGACAAGCCGCATCAACACAGTCGATTGGAGCAATCTCGGGTTCGGCAAGTTCTTCTCCGACCATGTGTTCATGGCCGACTACATCGATGGAGCGTGGAAGGATCTGCGCATCATCCCCTACGGACCGATGCCGGTCGAACCCGCGCTCTGTACGCTGCACTATGCGCAGTCGATTTTTGAAGGACTCAAGGCCTTCCACACTGCGGATGGCAGTGTGAATGTCTTTCGTCCCCACATGAATGCGAAGCGGCTCAATCGTTCGGCCGAGATGGTGTGCATCCCTGATTTCGATGTTGATCTGCTCGTCGATGGCATTCGCAGACTGATCGCCGTCGACTACGACTGGGTGCCGACGCAGCGTGGCACCTCGCTCTACATCCGTCCCGTTGTGTATGGCACCGACAATTTTCTCGGCGTCCGCGCCTCGGAAACCTACCGCCTGATCGTGATGACGTCGCCCGTGGCGTCGTACTATGCCGAAGGACTCAATCCCGTGCGCATCAAGGTCGACAGCGCGCATGTGCGTGCGGTGCGTGGCGGACTCGGTGCCGCGAAGACGGCAGCCAACTATGCGGCGAGCATCCATGCCGGCAAGAAGGCGAAGGAGGAGGGATTTGCGCAGGTGCTGTTCCTCGATGGTGTGTCGCATGAACTCGTCGAGGAAGTCGGCACGATGAACATCATGTTCCTGATCGGCGACGAACTGATCACGCCGACGCTCGAGCAGGGTTCGATTCTTGCCGGTGTGACACGTGATTCCGTGTTGCATGTCGCGCGCAGCTGGGGCGTCAACGTTGTCGAACGTCCGATCACCATCGAAGAAGTTGCCGGCGCGCACGCGGCGGGCACCTTGAAGGAAGTATACGGCACGGGTACGGCGGCGGTGATCTCGCCGGTCGGCGAGCTTGTCTACGAAGGCCGCAGCCTGAAGATCAACGACGGTGTGATCGGTCCCTTTGCGCAGAAGATGTACGACACGATCACGGGTATTCAGTACGGCGAGATCGAGGATGCGTTCCAGTGGAACGTGCACATCCCGCTCGCGGAGCTGAAGACGGGCGCGTAGTACACGCGAGGTGTTCAAGGACCTCTTCCGGGTCAAGCGCCTGGGTGACATGCTGCATGATGCAGAGAGCGGCGGCGCCCGTCTGACGCGGGCGCTCGGCGCAACCGACCTGGTCATGCTCGGCATCGGCGCAATCATCGGTGCGGGCATTTTCGCAACGGTCGGAACTGCCGCGGCCGGCGATGCCCTCCGGCCGGGGGCGGGTCCATCGATCATGCTCAGCTTCGTGCTCACCGCGATGGCCTGCGCATTCGCCGCACTCTGCTATGCGGAGTTTGCCACGCTCGTCCCGATCTCAGGCAGCGCGTACACCTACGCTTACGCCACGCTCGGCGAACTGATCGCCTGGATCATCGGGTGGGATCTCATCATCGAGTACGCGGTCGGCAATGTGGCGGTCGCGATCAGCTGGTCGGGCTACTTCGTCGAGCTGATGCGGGGTGTCGGCATCATCATTCCCTCCTGGGCCGCACTCGATTACCGCAGTGCGATGCAGGGTTTCACCACCGCTGCTGCGCAGCTCGCGCAGGGCGTGCCGATGGCCGAGATCGACGCAGGACTCCTCCATGCGCATGCGGCCGTGCAGCAGGCCCCGCGCATCATGGGCGTGCCGGTCATTTTCAACATTCCTGCCGCCGGCATCGTGCTCGCGATCACCTGGGTGCTCGTGCGGGGCATCCGCGAGAGCTCGCGCATGAACAAGGTGATGGTGGTGATCAAGCTCATCGTGCTGGCGCTCTTCGTCATCGTCGGTGCGCTGTACGTCAAGCCGGACAACTGGTCGCCCTTCGCACCCAACGGTTTTGCGGGCATCAAGGCCGGAGCGGCGATCGTGTTCTTCGCCTATATCGGTTTCGATGCCGTGTCCACCGTGGCCGAGGAGACGCGCAATCCCGCCCGCACCCTCCCCATCGGCATCATCGGCAGCCTCGTCATCTGCACCGTCATCTACGTGCTCGTGGCCGCGGTCTTAACAGGCATCATCCCCTTCGAGGATCTACGTGGTTCGCTCGCGCATGAGAAGGCGGAACCACTGACCATGGCAATGAAGCACATCGGCCTCGGATGGGTGGCCGGCATCGTGGCCTTCGGCTCCGTCGTTGCGCACACGGCAGTGCTGCTTGTCTTCCAGCTCGGCCAGCCTCGCATCTTTTTCTCGATGGCACGCGACGGACTGCTGCCCCGCGTCTTCGCCCGCGTGCATCCCCGCCATCACACCCCGCATGTCACCACGATCGCAACAGGACTCGTCGTCGCGCTCTTCGCCTCGTTCATGAACATCGACGAGATGGTCGATCTGACCAACATCGGAACCCTCTTCGCATTCGCGCTCGTCTGTCTCGGCGTCATCGTGCTGCGTATCACCGAACCCGACCGTCCGCGCGCATTCCGGGTCCCGCTGAGTCCCTGGCTCCCCCTGGCCGGCATCGCGTCGTGCGTGTTCCTCATGACAGGCCTTCCGCTGGTGACATGGGAGCGCTTCATCATCTGGCTCGGGATTGGTGTTGTCATCTACTTCGTCTACAGCCGCACACACAGTCGATTGAACAAGCGGTAGTCGAATGACGGACGAGGGCGTCCGTCATCCCACGACGGACGAGGGCGTCCGTCATCCCAACGAGGGCGTCCGTCATCCCACGACGGACGAGGGCGTCCGTCCTCCCAACGAGGGCGTCCGTCCTCCCGGGGGGTGGCTTGTGTGCGAGCGTGGTTCTTCACACATTTCCCGCATGGATACAGTTGAACATGGCATGTCGGGCGGGGCGGAGTTTCCTGCAGAAGAGAAGGGAAGGGAAGGAAGCGCGCTCGCGATCCTGCCGGGTGTCATCGTGCCTGCCGCACCTCCCGGGGGAAGTCCCCGCCATCGCCGTCCCTCGCGGGAACTGACCGTCGACGAACATGTGGCAGGCATTCTCGCCGGCGACCGCGTGGTGCTGGGCCGCACGATCACCCTCGTTGAAAGTCTCAAACCCGCGCACAACGACAAGGCACTCGCCGTGCTGCATGCGCTGATGCCGCATACGGGACGCTCGATCCGCATCGGCATCACCGGCGTGCCGGGTGTGGGCAAGAGCACGTTCATCGAGGCACTCGGGACGTGGCTCACCGCACAGGGACATCGGCTGGCAGTGCTGGCTATCGATCCCAGTTCGACGATCTCGGGCGGCAGCATCATGGGCGACAAGACGCGCATGGAGAAACTCGCCGCAGACGAGCGAGCGTTCATTCGTCCCTCCCCCTCTGCGGGATCCCTCGGCGGCGTGGCACGCAAGACGCGCGAGGCGATGCTGATCTGCGAGGCTGCGGGATTCGATGTAATCCTCATCGAAACCGTGGGCGTCGGTCAGTCGGAAACCCTCGTGCATTCGATGGTGGATTTCTTCCTGCTGCTGATGCTCGCGGGCGCAGGCGACCAGCTGCAGGGCATCAAGCGCGGCATCATGGAGCTGGCCGACGCGCTGGCCATCACAAAGTCCGATGGCGACAACCTGCTCCCGGCCCGGCACGCGTGCACCGAGTACCGCAGCGCGCTGCACTTCATGACGCCGACCGTTCCCGGCTGGACCGCGCCGGTGCAGACCTGCTCGGCCCTGACGGGCGAGGGTATCCCGGAACTCTGGGCGAGCATCGAGGCGCATCGCGCGCTGACGAGCACCAACGGGTACCGCGACCGTAATCGTCGTGAACAGGCACTGGCGTGGATGAATGAGACGATCGAACAGGCGCTCCGGCATCGCTTCCGCACGCACGCGGCGGTGGCCGCACAACTGCCGGCACTCGAAGCCGCGGTCCACGACGGAACACTTCCCCCGCTTGCCGCCGCGCGGCAGCTGCTCGAGGTGTTCTTCGGCGAACGCGTGACGGCGCCGTGAAAAGATAAAAGGATCCGAAAATCATATATGAAGGAGGTTGACGTGAAGCTCATGAAGCAGGTGACGGACGGGATCGTTCGTCCTCACGCGGTGATTCTGGCAATGTTCGTTGTGATCGCGGGGTGCGCCACACCGCCGCAGACCGTCGAGCGAGTGGAGCCGCCGAAGATCGAGCGACCGGTTCCCGAGCCCGAGGTCGATACGCGGGTGTACCGGTATGAAGACCGATACTTCGTGTCCGGTGCGGCGATCGACAAGCCGACGAACATCGACGATCCCATGCAGGCGCTGCGCGTGATCCAGGTCAAGGAGGGCGCGAACCAGGTGCTCGTGATCTCGGCGTTCGAGAAGGCGGGACGCGATGGGGCCTCGCGCAATGCGGAGACGTGGTTCGGCATCGAGATGCCGTCGTTCGCACCCGGCACCTACGATGTGGCGAAGGCGGTCAAGCTGACGTACTACCGTTTCACGCTCGACGACAATGTGCGCTACGACGGCAAGGAGTACGAGGGGAGCATCACGATCGAGGGCGAGAAGGACGGCGCGATCATCGGTTCCTGCGACGTGCGCGTGCGCGGCATCACGTGGAGCTTCGAGAAGCCGGCGGCCGTGTTCGATCTGCCGTTCAGCGGATCCTTCCGCATCAAGCAGATACCTCTCGAAGCCACGCGCATCGGTCGCTGATCGCAGACAGACACGGGACGACGTATGGCAAAGACTCGAACACGGTACGTGTGCCAGAGCTGCGGTGCGGCACAGGCACGTTGGAGCGGCAAGTGCGACGCCTGCGGCGCGTGGAACACGCTCGTCGAGGAACTCGTGGCTCCGGAGGCGAAGGGGGGACGAGGCGCCAGGCAGCAGGCCTCCACTGGCGTGCCGATTCCGATTCCCGAGGTGGATGCGCGGCGGGATGAGCGCATCGCAACGGGACTCCCCGAACTCGACCGCGTGCTCGGCGGCGGCATTGTGCCCGGTTCGATGACCCTGCTCGGGGGCGACCCGGGCATCGGAAAGTCGACGCTCATGATGCAGATCTGCCGACTGGATGCTTCCGATCGACGTGTCCTGTATGTGAGCGGCGAGGAGAGCCTGCGCCAGATCAAGCTGCGCGCCGAACGACTCGGCGTGAACGTTCCCTCCTTCTTCGTCTTCGCCGAAACCAATCTCGACGCGGTGCTCGCGGCAATCGAACGCACCGAGCCCGCGCTGGTGATCATCGATTCCATACAGACGATGTACCGGCCCGAGCTCGAAAGCGCACCCGGCAGCATTTCACAGGTCCGTGAATGCACCGCCGTGCTGACCCAGTGCGCCAAGTCGCAGAACATCCCGATGTTCATCATCGGGCATGTGACGAAGGACGGTGTGATCGCGGGTCCCCGCGTGCTCGAGCACATGGTCGACACCGTGCTGCAGTTCGAGGGCGACCATCACCATGCCTACCGCATCGTGCGGGGCACGAAGAACCGCTTCGGCAGCACGAACGAGATCGGCATTTTCGAAATGCGCGAGCAGGGACTGCAAGAGGTCGGCAATCCCAGTGAGGTGTTTCTCTCCGAGCGCTCGCGCGGCATCAGCGGATCCTGTGTCTGCGCAACCCTCGAGGGCACGCGTGCGCTGATGATCGAGGTGCAGGCGCTTGTTTCGCCCAGCACCTTCGGCATGCCGCAGCGCACCGTCTCGGGCATTGACGGCAAGCGGCTTTCGCTGCTGCTGGCCGTGCTCGAAAAGCGCTACGGTCTGCGCACGGGCCAGTTCGACGTCTTCGCCAATGTGGCGGGCGGCGTGCGTATCGACGAGCCGGCGGTGGATCTGGGGATTGCCGCGGCGATCGTCTCGAGCGCGCGTGACACGGCCATCGATGCTGGCACGGCCGTCATCGGGGAAGTCGGGCTCGGCGGTGAGGTCCGCTCTGTGAGCCACGTCGACAAGCGCATCACCGAAGCCGAGAAGCTCGGCTTTGCGCGGATTCTGCTGCCCAAGGGCAACATGAAGGAGCGGCGCCGTGGCGGGATTCAACTTGTCGAGGTGGAGTCGCTCTCCCAGGCGATGCGCGTGATGGGCCTGTAGCGATCCCGGTGCGGCAGCAGCCTGCGCGGCAGCAGCCTGCCCAGCGCGGCAGCCACAGGCCTGTCTTGCATTTCAGGCCGCGGTTGATGACTTTTGTATTCTGTCTTGCTCGAGTGGCGGAATTGGCAGACGCGCCGGACTCAAAATCCGGTGGGCTTTAAAACCCGTGCCGGTTCGACCCCGGCCTCGAGTACACTCCCCTTCCTACTTCCATTGCACGCGCACGCTGCCCATTCCGGCCTGCATGCGCACCAGCATTTTCCGTTGTGCGTACTGCGAGTCCACACTCTCGTAGCGCGCCTTCCCCGTCTGCACGAATCCCTCGAGCCGCGACGAGGTGAACCACGATTCCTCATTGCGCATCGCCACGCCCACGCCGGTCGGCAGCGTCAGCACCATCGTGCCCATGCCGACATCGGTCATCACCGTCGCTCCGTTGCGCACCGCTCCAGTCAGGTCGAGCGCGTAGGAGCCCATGCCCCCCTCGAACTGCAGCGTTTCAAACCCGAGATTTCCGAGGCTCTGCGATTGAAAGGACCCGATGCCCGTCTCGATCGACACCCGTTTCATCGGTTCCATGTTCGGTTCGGCCACACGCAGGCGCACATTGCCCGCCCCACTCTCGATGGCGAGCTGCCGCAGGCGGAGTCCCGTCACATCCAGATCCGCACTGCCGGCTCCGAGTTCCACACGCAGCCGCAGGGGAATCCGATCAGTGATCGTGATCTCCCACTTCGGTGCTGCGCCCTTGCTGAACATGCGCGAGAGCGCCCGCAGCCCATCATCCTCTGTCGCATCAGTCAGATCGACGAGCACCACCGCCTCACCGTTCCGCTCTTCATACCGCACGAGCGGCACGGCCGCCGATGTGTTGCCATTGACCGCACTGACCGTGTAGAGCCGTTCACGCGTATCCCTTCGCACCAGCACCCGCGCATAACCCGCTTCGATGCGCATGTCGAGCGATTGCTCCCCTGCGCGGTTTCTCTCGGTTTCGAAGGGATTGCGGGATTCGTTCTGCGCCAGGAGGCTGGTGGTGAGCAGCAGGAACACATACACCACCGCTGCCCCTCTGGGGAAGCCTGCGAAGCCGGATGTCGTATGTCGGTGCCGTGTCATGGTCGCGCGAGTGTATGCATGCACCACAGTCCTACGCGACGACGCGTCGAAAGTTTCGCATCACACGCAGCAGCATGCGCAAGCAGCGTGGCAGACAGCACGCGCAGGCGTCATGCGCGGCTTCCCCCGCGGGGCGCGGTGTGCGCGGCTTCCCTGCGTGGATTGCAGAACGCAGCGTGTTTCCGTATGTTCTGTGCACATGACATCCTGCCCATGATTCCTCAACTCCGACTCGACAACGACGCTGTCACCGACCTGCTGACGCGGTTCATCCATTCCGAAATCACGCGCATCGGCATGCATGACGCGGTGATCGGACTGTCGGGGGGAATCGATTCGGCGCTGGCGGCATGGCTGGCAGCGCGGGCGCTGGGACCCGAGCACGTGCTCTGTGTGATGATGCCGTATCGCACGAGCAGCGCAGACAGCCTCATCGACGCAGAGCGGGTGATCAAGGCGCTGGGTGTGCGCAGCGAGCGCGTCGACATCAGCGACGCGGTCGATGCAGTGTGCGAAGGCACGCCCGACATGAGCCAGCTGCGGCGTGGCAATGTGATGGCGCGCATGCGGATGATCGTGCTGTACGACAGGTCCGCGCGAGATAGCGCGCTCGTCGTGGGCACGGGCAACAAGACTGAACTCCTGCTCGGCTACAGCACACAGCACGGCGACGCGGCCTGCGGCATCAATCCCCTCGGCGATCTCTACAAGAGCCAGGTCTGGAAACTGTCGCGCCATCTCGGCATCCCCCGCGAGATCGTCGACAAGGCACCGAGCGCGGATCTGTGGGAGGGCCAGACCGACGAGGCGGAACTCGGGTTCTCGTACAAGCAGGTCGACGAACTGCTCTACCATCTCGTCGACGAGCGGCGTACCGACGAGGAGCTGGGCGAGCTCGGTTTCGAGCGCGCCTTCATCGCCCGCGTCCGCTCGATGATGCAACGCAACCAATACAAGCGCCGTCCCCCGCTCATCGCGAAAGTCGGACCACGTACCATCAACGCCGATTTCCGTTATCCGCGGGACTGGGGCGTCTGACACTGTCGCGCACGAAGACCATCGACGCTCATGTTTGAAGCACACATCCAGGACATCATTGCACGGTGCACCGTCTGGTCGATCGGCGGAGCGGATACCATTCTCCTGAAGGAGATCATCGCTTCCCCGCTGCCTCGTTCGATCACGCGGTACTTTGAAATCGAGGCCGAAGTCTGGATCGCCGACGAGAAGCAGCGCCTCGTTGCCTCGCCGCATTTCCGTTACAGCGACGACCGGGTGCTCGCACATTTCGACACCATCATCGACATGGCCCCCGAGTACGCGACGTTCGAGCGTGCGGATTTCCTCGGCCTGATCGACACCGCCGTCAAGCTGCAGTTCAACTACGCCTGCCGTCCTGAATGGACGCTCGCGCGCTACGTGTTCGCCGACACCGACCACGCGTCGGCCGACACGATCCTCCGCGCCATGTCGGTGTTCACCGACTACACCTACTTCCACGCGGTGCTCGCAGAGTACTTCGAGCGTCGCAACGTCGACCACCTCCATCGCGACCGCTTCGTCGAACTCCTCGCCCTCGTCGACGACGAACTCGTGCGCAGCTGCGACGCATCCGCACTCACCGGCATCACCGAGCCCCTCTTCCGGCTCTTCTCGCCCGACGGCGACCCCGAGCACATCCGCATTCCCCTCGACGCACTCGTGATCTTCTTCGACGACAAGCGCATGCGCATGGTCGTCGATCGTCTCGAGGAGGAGCGCGCGGTTGCGCGGGATCTGTCGATGCACGGACTCTCCGTCCTGCTTGAGGATGTGGATTTCCACGCCGGCGCAGACATCAGCGAGCTGGTCAACCGGCACATGACGGGGGAAGCCTCCGTGCCCGTCCCCAGCGTGCCCTACGACCTGACCGACAGCTACGCAGGTGCCCCCACCTCTCCCGACATTCTCGACGGGGATCGAAGCGATGCGTTTGCGGACGCCGGCGATTCGTACTTCTCCCGCTCGGTGCAGGAAGGCGTCATCGGAGATTCCTTCGTCGACATGGGCGATGGGTCGGTTGCCGTCCCGGCCGAGCAGACCGGCTACGCGGACGATGCCGACGATTCCCTCTACGATCTGCCCTCGGGCTACGACGTGCTGCTGCCCGAGGAGGTCGGCGGGTCGTTGACACGCATCGCGACCGATGACGACGCGGCCGCCATGGCCGGCGATTCTGCGTCGGATGGGACGTTCGACGAGGCATCCTTCAGCTTCGATCGCAACACGCCCGTGATTCCCCGCGAGGAGGATGACATCCTCGGCGGCGAACAGGTGACCCCCGCATTCGACGATGCGGAGTTGCTCGGTGTATCAGATATCTCGAGCTGGTTCGCTGAAAATAGCGACGACGAGGACGATGACGAGGGTGCGCCGCAGGCGGCTTCCGCAGTGGAGGACCCTTTCCTCGAGGAGTTGAACCTTGAGGAGGAGGATTCCCTTCCCATGCAGCCTTCCTCTCACGGGTACTCCACCACGGACATCGGATTGTCCACGCCGGGGCAGCCAGCTCGTGATGTGGACGAGATTCCCGATTTCGAGCTGCCCGACGAGGCAGGCGAGACGATTGCGGTGCCGAGCGCCGCTGCGCCGACGCAGCCGATGTTTGCCGGGCCGGGCACGGATCTATTCGCGACAACGGCGCCGGTCGAGGAGGTGGTGGCGCGTCTGGGTGACATCCGCGCGCGGATCTCGGTGGCGGACAAGAAGAAGTATGTCAAGAAGATTTTCAATCGCGATGCCGAGGCGTATGAACAGGCGATGGATGCCATCAACGCACGGGGATCGTGGCGTGAGGCGTCGGAACTCATCGACGATGTGTTCATCCGTTTCAACATCGACATGTATTCGCGTATCGCGGTGAAGTTCACCGATGATATCTATCGCCGCTATACTCAGACCAAAGGCTGACCGTGTTTGTTGATGAAGTTGCAATTACCGTCACCTCGGGCGACGGCGGGGCTGGACTCGTCAGTTTTCGTCGTGAGAAGTTTGTGCCAAAAGGTGGTCCCGACGGAGGCGACGGCGGCAAGGGCGGCGATGTGATTCTACGCGCGGACGTCCAGCTGCACACGCTGCTCGACCATCGCTACAAGCGCGAGTATGTGGCCCAGTCGGGTGCGCGCGGGGGACCCGCGCGGCGCACCGGGAGATCGGGTGAGGATACCGTGATCCGCGTGCCATGTGGAACGCTTGTGCGGGATGCAGAGTCGGGAGAAGTCATCGCGGATCTCGTGGCGAACGGCGATGCGTACGTTGTCGCGCGCGGCGGAATAGGCGGACGAGGCAATGCGCAGTTCACATCGCCCGTGCAGCAGACGCCTCGGTTCGCCGAGCCTGGCCGCAAGGGGAAGACGCATGTGCTCGCGCTCGAATTGAAGCTGATTGCGGATGTGGGACTTGTCGGTTTCCCGAATGCCGGGAAAAGCACGTTGATCTCGGTCATCTCCGCGGCGCGTCCCCGCATCGCGGATTACCCCTTCACGACCCTCGAGCCGAATCTCGGCATCGTCGCCTATCAGGACTACGCGAGCTTCACGGTGGCCGATATTCCCGGTCTGATCGAGGGTGCGCATCTGGGCAAGGGACTCGGCATCCAGTTTCTCCGCCACATCGAGCGCACGCGCGTCCTGGCGATGCTGATTGACTGTTCGAGCGACGACTACGTGCGCGACTATGAGACCTTGCGAACCGAGCTGGGCGAGTACAGCCGCGAGCTGTCGGTGAAGCAATTCTTTGTCGTGCTTTCGAAGATGGACATCGCCGACGAAGGAATGGAGGAACGCGTGGATGCATTCCGCGCGGCGACGGGCATCGACCCTCTGCGCATGTCGGCCATCAGTGGTGACGGTCTGCGTCCCGTGCTCGACGCCATGTGGCGCATGATCACCGCGGAGGAGTCCCAGCGGTGATGCACCCTGCGGTGACAGCCCGTCGCGTTGCGCTTCTGACACTGTCGCTTGCCGCCGTTGCACTGGGAGTGCTGCTGCTGTCTCTGTCTCTCGGTTCCGTCTCGATTCCCTTTTCCCGTGTGATCGGTATTCTGTTTGCCCCCGGCTCCGGTGCGGATGCGTTGACCGACGCACGCATCGTACTGGATCTGCGGCTTCCCCGCGTGCTTCTCGGCGCGTGTGTGGGTGGGGGACTCGCGCTTGCGGGTGTCGTCTTCCAGGTGCTCCTTCGCAATGTGCTGGCCGATCCCTACATCCTCGGTGTGTCGGGTGGTGCGTCAGTCGGGGCGCTCGTTGCGGTCTCGACGGGATTCGCGCTGCTGTTTCCGGGCGCCACCTCGCTGGCCGCCTTCGCCGGCGCGGCCATTGTCGCGGTCGCTGTCTTTCTCGCTTCCGGGCGCGATGTGACCACCGACGGCAACACGCTGCTGCTGAGCGGTGTGATGGCAGGCGCCTTTCTCGGTGCAGTGATTCTTGCGCTCGTCTCGCTCGGTGGGGATCCCGTGCGCTCGGCCCTGTTCTGGCTGCTCGGCTTTCTGGGAAATGCCACGATGCAGCAGGTGGGGATCAGTGCAGCCGTACTCGTCGTTGCGTCGGCCCTGCTCGTGTACCGTGCCAATACACTCAACGTCCTCGCCCTCGGTGCGGAAGCCGCCTCCGGTCTTGGCGTCGCGGTGCGCCCGATGTTTCTGCTGTTGTACGGGATCGCGTCGCTGATCACGGCCGTGCTCGTCAGCGTGGCGGGATCGATCGGGTTTGTCGGACTCATCATCCCGCACATCTGCCGGCTGCTCTTCGGTGCGGATCACCGCGTACTTGTGCCTGCGTCGTTTTTCACGGGCGCGATATTTCTCATGCTTGCCGACCTGGGCGCACGCACGATCCTCTCACCAGTGGAACTGCCGGTCGGTGCTGTGACCGCCGCGCTGGGCGCCCCACTCTTCGTGCTGCTTCTGCGTCGTCGGAGTTGAGCGCGTGAGCGCGGTTGCATTGTATGGGATCGGCTGCGTATCTTTCGTTTTGCGCAACTTGTATACACCATTGATTGTGACATTCAGATGAAGCGTACTTTTCAACCCAGCGTTCGCAAACGGCGCAACACCCATGGATTCCGCGCCCGCATGGCGACAAAGAATGGACGCAAGGTTCTCGCCCGTCGTCGGGCCAAGGGCCGTTGGAAACTCACCGTCAGCGACGAACCGCGCTACCGCTGAGCCATTGCCGGATAACCGGCTCCGAAAATCCGATATCCTTCGAGGATACGGCTCGTTTCGTGCCGTGTTGTCGCAGCAGCAGAGTATCCGCGCAGACGGTCTTCGCTGTTACCATGCCGTTCTTCAGAAAATCCCACCCGGTCACGTACAGGTGGGATTTGCTGTTAGGAGGCCGACGGGTTCGGTCGAACGCAATCGATTCAAGCGTCTCCTCAGGGAGGCGTATCGTTGTTCGCATCATGAGCTGCGCCTGCTCGCGCCGCGTCTCGATGCGGGCTACGGCTGCGTGATCATGCTGCATGCGGAGCGGTTTCGTGGAGATGACGATCACCTCCGCGTGCGCGCCGCGATGGAATCCCTACTGGTGAAATTGTGCGACATGTTGTCACAGCACTGCGAGCCGTTGTCACCCGGCCGCTGATACTTCTGGTCCGCTTCTACCAGCTGGCGATCTCGCCGATGTTTCCGCCGTCGTGCCGCTTCCTGCCGACGTGTTCGTCGTACATGATCGAGGCGCTCGAGAAGTATGGTCCCGTCAAGGGACTCATTCTCGGAATCCGCCGCATCCTTCGTTGTCATCCCTGGCATCCCGGTGGGTACGACCCGGTACCCTGATCACTTGCTTACCACTCCTCCCCGTTTCATGGACAGACAGACTATTATCGGTTTCGTAATGATCGCCCTGGTGTTCACCGGCTGGATGATCTATTCTTCGATGCAGGTGCAGCAGGCGCCTCCTCCCGTGCAGGAGCCGCAGCGGAAGGTGCTTTCGGATTCAGGGGCGAAACCCGGTTCGGAAATCGCCGGTCCGGATGCGCCGGGGCAGGCGTCGAAGCCGGCTTCCGCGCCGTCGTCGTTTCCTGACAGCCTTGCTCCGAGTCCCAACCAATACCGGTACGGCACCTGGTTCGCGCATGCGGCCACGGGATCCGAACAGTGGTTCACCGTCGAGACCGACAAGTACACGGCGGTCTTCAGCACGAAGGGTGGAAGTGTCAAGCGGTGGACGCTGAAGAACCAGCGTTCGTGGAATCAAAAACCGCTGCAACTGATCGACTGGGAGATTCCTTCGGATATCGGGATGTTCTTTCTTACCACCGATGGCAAGGAGATCGACACGCGGGGACTCTACCATCGATTCGAGGGCATTCCTTCAACCGGGAAGGTTGTGTTGGAGGATTCGGCCATGTTCTCGTTCAAGACCGTGCTTCCCGTGCGCGGCGACAGCATGGCGATCATCCGCACGTACACGCTTCGCAACGGATCGTACGCGTTCGACGTCGACATCGAATTGAAGAACATGGCCTCGGTCATCGCCAACTACGAATATCAGACGACGCTGCATTCGCTGGCGCTCACTGAAGAAAACAGTGTTGACGAAGCTTCCTTTGCGAAGGCGAACGCGCGCGTCGGTACCGAAACGATTGTTCTCGATGCCAGCAGTGCAGGGGAAAAGTACGAGGAAAATCTCGACGGAGAGACCCACTGGATCACGACGCATAACAAGTACTTCGTCAACGTACTTATGGTCCGCGACGAGTTCAAGGGCGTCGGCGCCTACATGACGGGTGTGCATCGTACGATGCCCGACGAGGGTGTCCGAGAGGTGTACGAGGTCGCCTTGAAGGTGCGGTATGGTGGACAAACTACTGAAAAAGCTGAATTTAGGTACTATCTGGGTCCACTTGAGTACGATCTTCTCAAGGCGCAGCGCGAGGGACTCGAGGGAGTGGTCGACCTGGGCTGGGCGTGGATCGTGCGTCCCTTTGCCGAGTATCTGATCCTGCCACTCTTCACGTTTCTGCACTCTTTCATCGCCAACTTCGGCGTCGTGATCATCATCTTCACGATTCTGATCAAGATTCTTCTGTATCCGCTGACCAAGAGCAGCATGGCATCGATGAAGAAGATGCAGGCGCTGCAGCCGTTGATGGCCGAACTCCGGGAGAAGTACAAGGACGATCAGCAGAAGCAGAACACTGAGGTCATGCGGCTCTACAAGGATTACGGTGTGAATCCAGCCGGCGGTTGCCTGCCGCTCGTCCTTCAGATGCCGATCTTGTTTGCACTCTTTTCGGTGTTTCGGTCCTCCTTCCAGCTTCGCCAGGAGCCGTTCATGTTGTGGATCACCGATCTGGCCTCCGCAGACGTTCTCTTCCATCTGCCGTTCAAGATGCCGCTGCTTGGTACGAGCGCCATCAGTGGACTCGCGCTCGCGATGGCGGTGACCATGTTCATCCAGCAGAAGCAGACAGTGACGGATCCTCGCCAGAAGTCAATGATCTACATCATGCCGGTCATGTTCTGGATCATGTTCAACGGCTTCCCTTCGGGCCTGAACCTGTACTACTTCCTCTTCAACCTGCTCTCGATTGGACAGCAGTGGTACGTCAACAAGCAGGGAGGTGGCGTCGCCCTCGTGAAAGTGGAACCGAGCAAGCGAAAGAAGCAGGGATGGGCGGAACGTGCGATGCAGTCGCTCGAACAGAAGGCGAAGGACCAGCAGAAGGCACGAAAGAAGTAGCTTCGGCACGACGGGTTGCGCATACCCCGCCACGGTCCTCAGTTCAATACCGGCGCCGGATGTTCCACGTGGAACATC
>JAEYUG010000092.1 GCA_023432805.1 Bacteroidota bacterium
CTCGAAGACTACGGAGCAAAAGACCCGAAAATCCGAATTCATCGACTTCCTCCAATCCCTCTCCCCGAACGAGCCCCTCCGCACCACCCTCGCCTCCATCCGCATCCTGCCCCTGACCCTCTACGACGACGCCCAGTGGCAGCTCACCGGCGCTCTGGCCCTCGTGCTCGAAGAATGCGTCGCCCGCCTCGCCGACGTCTTCCGCCGTACCGCCACCGTCGACCACGCCGAGGTCGCCATGGCTGCGCGCCGCGCGCTCGGCGGACCCCTCGACCCCACCGAGCTCGCCCTCGCGCTCGAATACCGCCTGCAGCACATCCTCGTCGACGAGTTTCAGGATACCTCCCTCGGCCAGTACGCCCTGCTCGACCTCCTCACCGCCGGCTGGAGCGACGGCGACGGCCACACCCTCTTCCTCGTCGGCGACCCGATGCAGAGCATCTACCACTTCCGCGAGGCGGAAGTCGGCCTCTTCCTCCGCGCCTGGCACGCGCGCCGCCTCGGCAGCGTGCGCCTGCATCCCCTCACCCTCACCGTGAACTTCAGAAGCGAGAAGGGCGTGGTGGACTGGGTGAACGCCGCCTTCGGCGCGCTCATGCCGGTTGCGGACGACCCCGCCGTCGGGGCCGTCCGCCACGAACCCTCGGAAGCCTTCCACGCCGCCGGCGACGACGACGCCGTGCGCGTCACCCCCCTCTTCACAGCGGACCGCATCGCAGAGGCTCGCGCCGTCGCGGACCTCGTCGCCGAATCCCTCGCGGACGAGCGCAACCGCAGCATCGCCATCCTCGTCCGCGCCCGTTCGCACGCCGCGGAGATCACCTCTGAGCTCCGTCGTCGCGGCATCGCCTGCCGCGGCACCGACATCGCGCCCCTCGGCCGTCGTCAGATCGTGCACGACATCCTCGCCCTGACCCGCACCCTCCTCTACCCCGACGACACCACCGCGTTGTATTCCGTCCTCCGCTCCCCCCTCTGCGGCGCCACCCTCTCGGAACTGTGCGACCTGACGAGTGCCGAAAGGTCGGTGGACGTCCCCGTCCACTCGAAAGGACGGTGGACGTCCTCGTCCACCAATGACACATGTCCCGCCCACATTACACGAGTCCTGCAAAATTTAGAAACCTACCGCCTCTCCCGCGGCCGCCGCCCCCTCCGCCGCCTTGTCGAGGCCACCTTCACACAACTCGGCGGCTACCAGACCACATCTGCAGAAGACCTCCCCGCCATCTCCGCCTGCCTCTCCATCCTCGACGACCTCGACCAGGGCAGCGACCTCCTCCGCATCGACGACCTCGACACCCGCGTCGCCGAACTCATGGCGCCCTCCGACCCGACTGCCGACGGACGCGTGCAGATCATGACCATGCACAAGGCCAAGGGACTCGAATTCGACGTCGTCATCGTCCCCGGCCTCGGACGCTCCCCCCGCTCCGACACCCCGACCCTCCTCACCTGGGATCGCGCCATTGGCACCGATGTCGACGCCGAGCCCCAGTTCGTCTTCGCCGTCGGAGCCGACCGTGGCGACGACAAGCACCCCCTTCCCCTCTGGATCGCCGACCGCATCGCCCGGAAACGCGACAACGAAGTCGTCCGCCTGCTTTACGTCGCCGCCACCCGCGCCATCCGAAAGCTCCACCTCGTCGGCCACGTCAAGGTGGGCGAAGACAAGGACGGCGCCATCATCATGAAGGAACCTGCAGCATCGACCCTCCTCGGCGTCCTTTGGCCCGTCGTCTCGGATACCTTCGAACGCACCTTCGCAGAGTACAACACATCCGATCTACACGAAGCATCGACGAGTATCGTTGCTTTGCAACCCACACAGACCCTCCGCCGCCTCCGTCTTGACTGGCAACCGGCACCGTTCCCTGCACCCGTCGTCGTCGTACCCAGGCACATAGATTCCGACCATGCGTTCAACGATCAACCCGACACGGAAGGTTCCGACCCCGAAACCAGAGTCCTCGCTCGCCAGGTCGGAATCGTCGTACACGCAATGTTCGAGCGCCTTGCCGACCGTCACGACCTCCCGACCGCCCTCGATGCCGCGCACATCGACATGATCCGGCGCCTCCTCGAGCGCGAAGGCGTCGCCGCCTCGGACCTCGACGCAGCAGTGCAACACGTTCGTCGCGCCGTCGACAACACCCTCTCCCACGAACGCGGCCGCTGGATCCTCTTCCCCCACAACCAGGCCGAAAACGAACTCTCCCTCACCGGCACCATCGACGGCGAACTCGTCACCGTCCGCATCGACCGCACCTTCATCGACCCCACCGGCACTCGCTGGATCATCGACTACAAAACCACCCTCCACAACCAAACGGGGCCCGACGTTGTGCTCACTTTCCAGTTTGCACATTACAAAGCCCAACTCACCGGCTACATCGAGTTGCTTCAGCAGGTCAGCCCCACAAGGAACACTGTGGGTGCAGTATGGCTACCTGTGACACGAGGATGGGTTGTACTCTAACGAGACCTATTAGATTCGAATTCATAGAATCTCAAGAGGGATACACCTGTGCCGGATGTCTGCATCTTCCACCCTGCTTGAATTCCGTAGGTTTCGGAAATGGACGTGGCGATCTGTGTTGCGGCATCCTCGACTTCTTCCATCCGCACAAGTACTGCAACGTCATCGTGCAGCAGCCTTGCATGGCTCGCATACTTCCTGTTGTCGGGGTGACCCGCCAACCAGCCGGAATAGTACAATCGTCGACCCAATCGAGCCGCCTCATCGGTGAACAGAAAGGCGCCATTGACCATCAGGTTGTCTGCACGCACCACAACATCACCTGGCCATCTCTCCACTGTTTCAAGCTGCGACATCAACACATGGTGACGTTCTCTCGTGCTCTGTACTCGATGTGCTGCAATGCCAATGAACATGATCGTTGCAAGGACGACGACCACGATCGTCACGCGGCTGCCAGTCTTTGATCGGCATTGCGATCCCATAGCCGCCATCGCCATGGTGAGGCTGAGGAGTCCTGCAAGGAAGACCCGGTCCTTGAGTGACTCCATCAGATCGAGATAGCAGATGAGCGCGATGAAGACGAGACCTGCACATGCATATGCCACACTTTGCAGCTGTTTGTTGCTCTGATATGCCGCAAGTGACAGAATGATCATGATGGCAAGCACATCCATGCGCGACGTGATATTGACAAATGTGGTCGTCAGCGCGGCCGGTGTCACGACGCGTCGCGATTCCGACGCGTCAACGAGTCGCTGATAATCGTCAGGGTCGATGGACGCAGGATCCGAGAAGAATCCCCGGAGTAGCGCATAATCATTCGCAGTCACCGACTTCGGGAGGTCACCTACCGGTACGGTCACGTTGGCAATCCCGTTGATCCGGCCGCGCATCTCATTGTACGCATGGTAGAATGGATCCTGAGTCCTGTATACCTCATCACTAATCCCCTGCAGCAGGAAGGCTGCAGCAATGACTGCAGGCACTGCCAACCAGTCCTTGACACTCCGCCAGTGTTCCACTCCCCAGGCAATCATGAGAGGTAGTGACACTGCAACGACGAGCATGGCAGCGTGAAACCGAATCGACGCTCCTAGAAGAAAGAGCAGTGCCCCGAGGAGCCGTGACCTGCTGTCAGGATATCTGATCATCAACCAGATGCCGGCTGATGCTCCGAGCGCCGCTGTCGTCGTGAACTGCAGCATGATGGTGCACACGAGTATCATCGACATCAGCAGCAGGAGACGCACCATGGATTCGGGAGACCTGATGCCTTCGTTGTCGATGCTGATGTATACCGAGATTGCAATCGCCGCAGCGTGCACTGCGAGAAAGAGGGAGGGATACCACTCCCCGCCCGGGAACACCTCGTAGAAGCTCTTCAGGGAAGCAGCCACAGCGTAATTGATGAAGACCAGGTACGACGACGGCTCGCCGGTGTAGTGCCCACTGGCAAGCAGCATCATGAAGATGTCGTCATTGACCTCAAATTGAATGGGCATGACATATCTGAACATCACGTAATATGCCAGGGCAGCTGCTGTGCTGACGACCGATCGCCTGCACGTCAGAAATCGGAATTCCCGCACCATCATGTTCGGCCCACGCGGCATGACAGGACATGATCCATGATGTACTGCTGATCTTCGATGCCCAGATCGTTGTAGAACGGCAGGCGCACGAGCCTGTCGCTGACGTATTCCGTCACCGGGAAATCTCCTCTCAGGCCCTTCCAGCGCTCGGCATGGCGGGAAAGATGGAGTGGCTGATAGTGGAACACGCAGATAACCCCGGCCTGTTTCATGTGTCGTATGAAGTGCGATCTCGCCTCTGGAGACGGCATGACAAGCTGATACATGTGCCACGCAGGTTCGCAGTACCACTGGATGACAGGCAGTTCGACTGCGTTCATCTCGGCCCATTCTCGCAGCTCGTCATTGTAGCGCACCCAGATGTCGCGTCTCCTTGTCTGCACGGCATCCATCTGCTCCAACTGACCGAACAGGAAAGCGGCCAGGACATCGCTCATGACGTAGTTTGAGCCGATATCGACCCAACCGTACTTGTCAACCTCACCTCGGAAGAACTTGGACCTGTCGGTGCCCTTCTCACGCAGTATCTCAGCGCGCTCGATGTACCTTTCATCGTTGATGATCAACGCACCACCTTCCCCGCAGGTGATGTTCTTCGTTTCATGAAAGCTTTGCGTGGCAAGTGCACCGAATGTGCCGAGGTATTTGTCCTTGTACTTTCCGAGTAGTCCATGTGCGTTGTCTTCGACGACAGGGATTCCGTATCTGTCGGCAATGTCCATGATGACATCCATCTCGCAGGCGACGCCGGCATAATGCACGGGGATGATTGCACGCGTCCGCGGAGTAATCAGGCTCTCGAGCTGCTGCTCGTCAAGATTCATCGTATCACGTCGGATGTCGCAGAACACAGGCCTCGCACCTCGCATTACGAACGCATTCGCAGTTGACACAAACGTGAAGTCCGGAACGATGACCTCGTCTCCTTCCTTGATGTCGAGCAGCAGAGCGGCCATTTCGAGTGCGTGGGTGCACGATGTCGTCACCAGCACCTTCTTCACACCCAACCGCTCTTCAAGCAGAGCCTGGCACTTCCGGGAGAATTGCTGATCTCCGGCAATTTGCCCGTTTCGCATTGCTTCCGCGATGTACTCGAATTCCCTGCCCTGGATCGTAGATCGATTGAACGGTATCATGTCTTGAAATATCCTCGCTATTGCGAAGATCCTTCATCCAGATACTCTTGTTCGTAGCGCAGGAGATCCCGCCTGCGCTCCCTGATTCTCCGGGCTGGCGACCCGATGTAGATCGACCACGGCTCTGTCGATTTTGTTACGACAGCATGAGCTCCCACTGATGTTCCCTCGGCGAGCGCAACACCCGGGAAGACAATCGAACACGTCCCCACAATGACATGCCGGCCAATATACACACGTTGCTTCGTCTCATGTTTGAATCGTTCAGGTACCGTAGGATTGGTCATCGACCCGCCTGAATAGTCATCGCTCTGTGATAATATGTGACAACCATACGCGAGACCGGAAAAATCTGCAAATTCAACACCTTCCACACCTCCGGCAACATTGCTGTATGCTGCTATATGCACATTTCTGCCGATCGTTATTCGTCCCGACAACAGACAGAAATCATCGATGCGCGAGTTGCTGCCAATGCTCATTTTATCGCATTCATACAGGGCTGCCCGTGTACTGATTTTTACGTTCTCACCCAGATGAGCAAATCCCATTTCCTGCAGTTCATCGCGCGGGATGTATGCCATTGTGAATCTCCAGATGGAAGAATTCAAGTGGTCGAAGAAATCACGTATGTAGGCATGCCGAGTATTCTGAAATGCACCCTGGAAAGGTACTCACCCATGATGCCAAGGGTGAACAGCTGCGCTCCTGAAAAAACTGCGATGATCGACGCCAGAAATGGAAACCCAGCCACAGAACTGCCTTCGATGAGCAGTCTCCCAAAGACATAGACGAGTACGATCATGCCGAATACCGTCAGAGAAAGACCAAGCAGGCTCGCGATCTGCAATGGCCAGACACTGAAACCTGTCATGAGATTCAACGCCAGCGTAGTGAGTTTTTTCAGGGAATACTGCGATTCACCCATGTAGCGCTGATCGTGAGAAACGACAACATGGCCATATTTGCATGCACCCCAGGTGAGCAATACGTCCAAGGCAACAAACGGTCCGCGAAAATCGGCAAAGGCTGTACGGATGCTTGTTGAAAACACTCGAAAGGCACTTACATGACCTGCATTTTCAACACCCATGAAATCCTGCAACGCGCGCTTGGTGAGCTTCGATGCGATGTTCCGCAGAATGCCATGTTGCTCTTCTACCGGTTTGCCATAGACAACATCATACCCATCGGCATGCCGGGCGAGGAGGGCTGGGATCTCCTCAGGCGGATTCTGAAGGTCATCATCCATGGTGATGCAGATCGACATGCGAACATGTCGTATTCCGGCAAGCAGCGCATTGTGCTGCCCGAAGTTCCTTCTGAGTGTGATTCCCCGCACCCAGGGGTGGATCTCTGCGAATTTCCGGATCACAGCCCAGCTCTCGTCCCTGCTTCCATCATCCACGAGTATCACCTCGAAGGGTTGACCGAGCGCATCGAGAACCGTGTGCAGGCGATCGAGCAGATGCGGCATGATCTGCGCCGAATTGTAGACGGGAATGACGACGGACACGCCCTTCTGGAGTTCCTCCGACATCTGCATCACATTAGTCATGCAGGGAGTTATCCGCCTGTTGCAGCAGGACACCTCGCTCCTGCAGACCCGACATCAGGGCTGCATCCGCCGTGGCATCGTGGCCGATGTACTCGGGTGGGGAGACACCCTTGCGGGAGAAGGTGCCGTCGGCGACGAGGCGGGCGGCGACGGCGCAGGTGTAGCCGGTGGTGCGGGCCATGGATGTGGTGCGGGTCGAACGGTCGTAGCGGTCGAGGAGGTTGTATTCGCGACGCACCGGCGTGCCGTTCTTCTCGCCGGTGATGATCACGCGCATGATGCTCACATCCTCGTCGCCCTCCGGAAGCTTCCACGCGGGGAAGAGCAGCTGCGCCGTCACGTCGAGGGGACGCACGCGCGTTCCCCGCACGTCGATTTCCTCCTTCGAAAAATAGCCCGTGTCGCGCAACACGCGCATCAGCTCGGCATGCCCGGGGTAGCGCATGGTCTTTTCCTTCATGTTCGGCGCGGGCATCGTGAGCGCCAGGCTGCGGAGGCCGTCGGTGTTGAAGGCCTCGAGCGTGCCGACCCCGGGGAAGTCCAGCAGCTCGACATCCGACAAGGCGGGGCGGGTGACGAGGACGCCGTCCTCCAGATAGCGGGCAGGACGAGTGTATTCCTCGATGACATCCACGGGGGAAAACACCGCTGCATACTCGAACGGCTTACGCCGAACGGCGGGCAGACCGCCCACGTAGCAGAGGAAGCTGTGCACGCTGTCGAGTTCGCGGGTGGCGCGACCCATGAGCACGTTGCCGAGTCCCGGAGCCAGACCGCAGTCCACCACCGCGGTCACACCGCGCTCGCGGGCGAGCTCGTCGAGCTCGAGGCTGTTTTCCGGGAGGAAGGAGATGTCGACAATGTTGCGTCCCGCTTCGATCACGGCGCGGAGGGCGGAGAAGCCCATGAATCCGGGCAGGGATCCGATGACGAGGTCGGCCTCGCCGGCGAGGATGCGCACGGTGTCGGGCGAGGCGAGGTTGGCGTAGACGCCGCGCGCGCCGTAGGTGGCGGCATGGGCGACAACGTCTTCGTTGACGTCGGCGACCGAAACCTTGAAATTCGTGTCCGACGCCAGGTCGCGAGCAATAGCCGAACCGACCAGTCCGCCGCCAAGTACGAGAATGCGCATGTGACCTCCTTGAGCAAATGACCCGTGCAATATACTTCATGGGGGGCTAACTGTGTGGGCACCGCAGGACGGACGAGGGCGTCCGTCCTCCCGGGGTGGATGGAGCACGTGCACCATCCAGAGGCCGAGTGAGTCGGAGCGTCGGTTTGATCTGTCATACGGGTAGGTTCGCAGGCCCTTCACGGGTGGCACGAGTGTCGTGATCGGACCTATCTGATCTGTCGGGAAGTAGGCGACGAGATCACGGACTGCACCGGGCGTATGGAAGAGGATGACATCTCCACTGTCGAGCACAGGTGCATGACCCGCCCTGGCTGGGAATTCCGCATACATGAGTCTGGAGCCCGGTCGATCTGCAAGTTCCAGAACGATCTGCGGTGTTGCGTAGATGCGGCCAGGGCGTGCGTCTCGCCCTACGGAATCCGTGACCCGGATGACATCGCGCAGCGTCCGGGCATATGCAGGATGCTCCACGATCCAGAACATGGGCAGATAGTGTGTGATGATCGGGGATGCGATGATCATGCATGCGGCAACCAGTCGCGGTAATCTTGATGGGTGTTGCAGCCAGGATCCCGCGAGCAGGATGGGAGGTATGTAGTGAAAGTAGTTGGAACGTACGATAAGTGAGAGTGCAAGGACGAGCAGCAGCATCGGGATCAGCTCGCCCCAGAGACGCTGGCGCAACGTACCTGTCAATGCGATCAGCAGGAGCACTGCGATCATCGGGCTCCGGGCGATGTACTTGAGCAGGAACTGCGCTGACATTCCCTCCGTGTGGTGCAATCCATCGAACAGCATGATCGACAGCCATCGATGCACATCCAGGAGCACGAGGGGGAGATAGAGGATTCCCGTCGCGAACAGGATGATCGAGGCATGAAAGACAAGGTCCCCCCATCCGCCCCGCTGCGCGATGAGCCACCATGCAACGATGGCACAACTCAGGACCGCAGGTACGGGATGCGTGAGTATCGCCGCCGCGGCGAGCATGGCAATGAGTGGATCCCTGTATCGGCCGGTCTGCGTGCGTGAATGGATCCGCGCCACGAGCAGCAGCAGCACGGTGACTCCGACACCTTCAAAACGGAAGGAGTAGGTATAGGTGGTCGTCATCCACGCCGCAACGATCAGTGTGGACGTTGTGACATCTGCACCGCGGCTGCGCAAGATGTGCATGATCACGACAAGTTGCAGACCGATCAGGGCGAAAAAGAAGCCATGTGTGGCGAGAATACCCGTGCCGACGATGGAATACCAGCCGGCGGCGAGTGCGAAGTAGAGCCACGGGTACTGGTTGAAGGTGAGGTGGTAGGTGGCGAAGTCGACGCCCAGCAGATCGCCCCGCATCATCGAGAAGGCGGGTCCGATGCTCCACGGCGTGTCGAGGTACACGAGGGGCATGATGCGCAGCAGTGCGGCCTTCCATGCCAGGAGGCCGACGCCGATGATCCACGGCAGCGCGCGCAGGAGAGGTGCGCGTGCGTGGGGGGCGGACCCTGTGTCTCCGTCGGTGTTCATGATCGTGCAATATAGCGTCCGTCCTCCCGTGAGCGATATTGTGTATATTGGGAGATGGTGATTTTGAGAAGTATCGTTCTGGCGTGCGTGCTGCTGCTGTGTGCGGGGGTGATCCCGTCGGCGGCGCATGCGGCGACGGGTGCGGCGACGGGCGCGACTTTGTCGCGGGTCGACGAGGGACGCGATGTCGCGCAGGTGCTTCCGGAATCGTGGCACGGCATCGCGGTCGCGCTCGACGCGGCGCGCTCGCAAGCGGGCGCGGGTACGGGGGCTTCCCCCGCGCGGGTGCCGGTACCGCGCCTGCTCTTCGGCCGCACGGCGTGTGCGCGCCTTCTTCCTTCCACACTCGACGCAATTCCTCTTCGCGTGGCACGCGAAATCCGGCTCTCGCGGGAATAGAATTCGCACCGGACGGTCCGTCCGGGTCCATCCCCCCACATTCCTGTCGTTCATTGTCGCCGCGATCGTCGCGGCGGCTGCGTCGCATGCGCCGCGCGCGTGCATATCCCAACATTTCTGAACGAATACGAGAGCATCATGCATATCACAGCACTTTTCACCGGAAGGCCCGACGAACGCGGGTATCGCAAGGGACAGCGCTACGACCTGGTCCTGCGCGAGGTCAACCGCCTCTTCGGCGGCGCGAACATCACGATCACGCCGTCGGTGCTCGAGTCGCCCGGCACACCGGCTGCGCATCTCTACAAGGGTCTCGAGGCCTTCCTCGCCGAGTGGACCGAGGTGAAGCCGAAGTAAGGGTCGACGGACGAGGGCGTCCGTCCTCCCAGTGCAGGGGTGGGCCTTCGGTCCACCCCTGCTTCATGATGATGCGATCGATTTCTGTCACGATCGAGTCTGCGTGCGGTTTCGGGGTGGCGGCGGCTTGCCTTTCTGGTTCGGTGGGCGCTACCTTCGAATCGACAGTACGATGATTGGATGTTCGAGGGTACGCCCATGTTGCGAAGTCTGTGTTTCAGGAATTTCTTGTCGTTTGGTCCTGCGAGTGGGGAGATCCCGCTCAGGAGATTGAATGTCGTCATCGGTCCGAATGGATCGGGAAAGTCGAACCTGCTCGAGGGTCTCGGGCTGCTGCGCGCTGCGCCCGGGGCACTGATGGCTGCCGTGCGCGAGGGCGGACCGGTTCGCGACTGGCTGTGGAAGGGCGATGTCCGGCAGACGATCGCGAGTCTGGAACTGACCACGGATGCCGATGGACAGGCGGCTTCCCTGCCTGCGCTGCGGTATCGTCTGGACTTCACGGAGTCCGGTCACCGCTTCGAGATTGTCGACGAGTTGATCGCTGATGCCGAGGTGTCCGGGGAGGGTGCATCCCTGCAATTCTACTACCGCTATGAGAACGACCATCCCGTGCTGAGCGTTCGAGAACCGGGGTCGGGGTACCGTGGCACGCCGAAGAGCCTGCGGCGTGCGGACGTCGATTCCGAGCGGTCGATTCTTGCACAGCGACGTGACCCGGACCTGTATCCCGAGCTGACGGCGCTTGCCGATGCGCTGGCGAACATCCGCATCTACCGCGACTGGACGTTCGGTCGCTTCGCTCCGCCGCGGATGCCGCAGCCGACCGACCTCGCCACGCGATGGCTGGATGAGAATGCCGCAAACCTCGGTCTGGTGCTCAATCGGGTGAAGAGGTCGCGGGAGGCGCGGGAGCGTTTCATGGAGCTGTTACGGGCGATTCACGATGGTGCGGATGACTTTGACGTTGCGATCGAGGGTGGACTTGTGCAGGTACTGGTGCGCGAGGGGGCGCGGAGCATTCCGGCCTCACGTCTTTCCGACGGCATGCTGCGGTATCTCTCGCTGCTTGCCGTGTTGTGCGATCCCGCACCGCCGCCGCTCATCTGTCTCGACGAACCCGAGCTGGGTTTGCATCCTGATGTGATCAATCACGTGGCCGACGCGTTGCGTGCTGCTGCCGAGCGGACGCAGATCATCGTCACGACGCATTCTCCTGCCCTGGTCGATGCCTTCACCGACGACCCCGAGTCGGTTGTGATCTGCGAGAAGGAGCATGGTGCGACGCAGCTTCGTCGTCTTGATGCAACCGCGCTGCGTCCGTGGTTGGATCGGTACCGTCTCGGCTCGTTGTGGTCCAGCGGCGAAATCGGCGGCAATCGATGGTGACAACGAAGCTGTACGTGGAAGGTGGAGGTGATTCGGAATCACTGCGATCACTGTGTCGCGCGGGTTTTCGCACATTTCTTGAGAGGGCCGGATTCTTAGGCCGCATGCCACGCATCGTTGCGTGTGGTGGGGGTTCGGACACGATTGACAGGTTCTTCACTGCCCGGCGCATGAAAGAACCAGCGCTTCTGCTCATCGACAGTGAACATCCCGTCATCGATCAATCACCATGGCAGCACCTTGCCCGACATTCAAGTCTGCAGCACGTCCTGCGGGTTCGCATTTCGGACGAACACTGCTATCTCATGGTGGTATGCATGGAATCATGGTTGCTTGCAGATGCAGCGACATTGAGGCGGTTCTTCGGTGATGGTTTCAATGACAGACCGCTGCTGCGTCTGACGAACATCGAAGAGGTTCCCGTCGATGGTGTCATGCGAATTCTGAAGAAGAGCACGCACAGGTGCACCCATGGCGTTCGCTCAGTGAAGGGCGAGACTTCATTCAGACTCCTGATGTTGGTTGATCCGCTAAAGGTCGCTGCTGCGAGTCCCTGGGCAGCAAGATTTCTCAGAGCGCTGGATGCGGCGATGGCCTCAAAGTCCCGACTGTCGTGACTTTGTTTTGCCTGCAAGTGACTCGATTGATTTCTGTGTGAATGGCGAGTGATGTGGGTTGCGGACGTGGGCGTCCGCGCTCCGGTGGTGTGGCGCGTGGTCTCTGCGGTTTTTCATCGGGCCGTTATTCGACAGTTGTGACGAGTTGTTTTGACAAGTCGACTGAAATGGCGAGTTGTCGTTTTAATTCGTCAATGTTGACGATTTACGCGAAGTGCTCGGGAGGGGTATACACCCCGGGCGGCGAGACGCCGCCCGTCCATTGACACTTTCCGTTGGCACGTGCGGTTGGTGTGTTTCCAGGATTCATTCACGAATTGTTGAAATCAGAGAGTGACGAATATGAGTACCGATGCGATGTTGTCGCCGATGGAGTTTTATGATGCGCTGGCGCCGGAGTATGATCGGATGACAGGGTTCGGGGCGCGGGTGGAGCGCGAGACGCAGGCACTGGCACCGCTGGTCGAACGGTTCGGGATTCGCAGCGCGGTCGACATGGGCTGCGGTACGGGCACGCAGACGACGGCGCTCGCACGGCTCGGTGTGCGCACGCTGGGCGTCGATGTGAGCAGCGACATGCTCGCGTTCGCCCGGCAGCATGTGGAGGAAGAGAAGGATCTGGCGCATCGGCCGCGCTTCGTGCTGGGAGATTTCCTCTCGCCGCAGCTCACAGCGGAAGCTCCCGTCGACGCGATCTTCTGCATGGGAAACACGATGCCGCATGTCGCGGACTTCGACACGCTGCACGAGGTGCTCGCGCTGTGGAGGCGCTGCCTGCGCGACGGGGGCGTGGTGGTGCTGCAGATGCTGAACTATGCGCGCATCCGCACGACGGGCAATCGGGTGATCGCGGCACGCAGGGCGGGCGATGTGACGACGCTGCGGTTCTATGATTTCACCGCGCCGAGATGGCGGTTCAACATCGTGACGCTGCGTGGGGAGGCGGGTCCGCTCGCGCATGAGCTGCGTACGACCGAGCTGCTGCCGATCGAGGAGGGGGACATCCGGCGCGAGGCCGCGAGGGCGGGGTTTGGGTTGGTCGAGGTGCATGGCTCGCTGGGGGGGGAGGGGCTAACGGACTCTTCAACGGATCTGGTGGCGATATTGAGGTGAGTGGTGGACGAGGACGTCCACCGACCTTTCTGACGGACGAGGGCGTCCGTCCTCCCATGACGGACGAGGGCGTCCGTCCTCCCACAAATTTTGTATCTTCGGGTATGAGTCGATTCGCGACAGGTGTATGGGCTGTGCTGATGGTGCTGGTGTTCGCAGAATGTGGAACACCGGTGCATATCGTCGTGCCCTCCGATCTGCGCAGCGAGGCGCGACGGGATTCGCTCGTCGCAGCATGGGCGCCCAACTTCGCGAATCTCACCGTCTTCGTCGATGCGGGACACGGCGGCACCGACCGCACGAGCATGGGTCCCGCCGGCGATGTGGTCGAGGCCGATGTGAATCTGCGCGTGGCGCTCCGCCTGCGCGACCTGCTCGCAAAAGCCGGCGCCCGCGTGGTCATGAGCCGCGAGACCGATGTGACAGTGCCCCTCTCCGCACGCGCCCAGCAGGCGAACGTCAACAATGCCGACATGTTCGTCTCCATCCACCACAACGCGGCGCAGAACGACCAGACGAATTACACGGCGACCTTCTATCATGCGCGCGCGGGAGACATGGTCTACAAGGCCTCGAGCCATGACCTGGCCCGCTACATCCAGCGCGATCTGAGCTATGCGATGGGCGTGCCCGGCGGACTCTCCAGCTTCGACGGCACGATGTCCGATTACGACGTCGCACCGAACGAGGGATTCCACGTGCTGCGCGAAACGCGCATGACGGCAGTGCTGGTCGAATGCTCCTTCTTCACGAGCGCGTACGAAGAGCAGCGCCTCCGCCGCGACGACTACAACGACATCCAGGCCTGGGGCATCTTCCGCGGCATCGCGCGCTATCTGCAGGCCGGCATTCCCGTCCTGCGTCTCGCCTCGCCCCTCGTCTTCGCTTCCCGGAAACCGACCATCGACATCGAGGTCACCGACCGCAGCGACATCCGCGACGAATCCGTGCGCGTCTTCATCAACGGCCGCGAAGAGGGCTTCTCCTTCAACCGGAAGACCCGCCGCATCACCGTCACCCCCACCGACGAACTCAGCGACGGCTACCACCTGCTCAGTGCGCAGGTGCGCAACGCGGGCGGCAACAGCAGCGCTCCCTTCGAGGTGTACTTCGCCGTGGGCCGTCCCCCGGCCGCCCTGCGCTCCACAGCCGAACCGGCAATGGTGCCCGACGACGACGGCGCCTACAGCGTCATCACCATCACGGCCGTCGACAGCGCGGGCAATCCCGTGCCCGACGGACTCCCGCTCCGCTTCCAGACCAGCACCGGCGTCGACACAATGCTTGCCCTGCGCGGCGGCGCGGCCCGCATCCCCCTCTATCCCGCGAAGCGCGCCCGCGTGACCTTTTCCGCGAGCAATGGTCCCATCAAGACCGAGGGCGCCGTCACCAGCTCGCCCGACGCGCGCTACACCCGCGGATTCATCGTCGGCGCCGACGGACAGCCCGTCGCACACGCGGAGATCCAGCTTCCCGGCGGCCGCACCGTCACCGCGAGCGAGGCCGGCGAGTACGTGATCGCCGGCGCCGCGCCCACCGGCATCGAAATCACCATCCGCGCGCCCGGCTGGTACGCGCGCCAGGAGGCCCTCACGCCGCAGATGGTGCAGGATCCCATCATCCTCTCGCCCGTCGCCAACGGCGTGCTGCGCGGCGTGCCCGTGCTCGTCGAGCTCTTCACGGCGAAGGCGGAATCCGACGGCAGCCGTGCCGACGGCCGCATCATGCGCTCCCTTGTGGATCTGCTCGAAGCCAGCGGCGCCCGCGTGGTGCTGCTGCACGAGTTCGCGGGGAAACGTCGTGACAGCGTGCTTGCGTCGCTTCCGACGGCTGCCCTCGTGCAGCTCGGAGAGCAGTCCGCCAAACGTGCCACCATCCGCGTCAACGCCCTCCCCGCTTCCCTCAAGCTCGCACAGAGTCTCGCGCGCATGCTGGGCGTGCACGGCGTCACCGCCGTCGACAAGACGCCGCAGCGCATCAGCGCGGCCAACACGCAGGCGAAGCGTACCCAGCTCGCGCTGCTCGTGCCTCGTGCGGATGCGCGCGGCTACGAGGCGCGCGCCCTGCCCTGGCATGCGGCGCAGCACGCCTGGGCGCTGTACCAGAGCCTTGCCGGCTCCGCGGGCTATGCCGCGCGCGGTTCGCGCACGATCGAGGCCGTGGTGGCCGATCGTGCGAGCGGTGCGCCCGCGCCCTACGCGACCGTCGAACTCAACGGCACCATGCGCGGCGTGACCGACGTCCGCGGCATCTGCATCTTCCGATGGGTGAGCACGGCGCACGACGACGTGCGTGCGGCGAACCCCGACCTCCACACTGTCACCTCGGTGAAGACCACCATCGAGTAGCATGCTCAACCACATCTGGTTCGCCCTCATCGCCATCGGGATCCTCGTCGCTGCGGGACGCGACATCCACGACAGCGTGACCGACCGGCACGCGAACGGGGCGGTGTGGACGATCGACGGCGAAGCCCTCGCCGGCTCCCCGCGATCGACGGCCTTCCGCGCGCCCGTGCGCCTGCGCGCATCGGAGCTTCGGATGCGATTCTCCGATATCATCGTGCCCGACAGCGGACTCGTCGCCACCGCATCACTGACCCTCGGCAGCGCGGGTCGCGGCACGATCGCTCTGACACTGGGGGAGGATGCACCGCCGCGGCTCGTGGAGATCGCCCGCGCCCAGGGCGATGCCGCCCTGCTGCGCGGCACCCTCGCCTCGCCGCCCCATCCGGGGGAAGCCTCCCTGCGCGTGACCTTCGATCCCGTCCGCCTCGTGTGGATGCGGGCCGTGACGAACGCCGCGTTCAGCGCGGCTGGCACGGCGGTGGAGATCGCGCTGGGACTCATCGGCATCATGGCGCTGTGGCTGGGTGTGATGAAGGTCGCCGAGGAGGCGGGACTCGTGCTCGTGCTTTCGCGCGCGGTCGCGCCGCTCACGCGGCGGATCTTTCCGGACGTGCCGCCCGAGCATCCCGCCGTGGCGGCGATGCTGATGAACATTTCGGCGAACATGCTGGGATTGGGCAACGCGGCAACGCCCTTCGGCCTGAAGGCGATGGAGGAACTCAACAAGCTCAACACCCGCGCGGGCACGGCCACGGATGCGATGGTCACCTTTCTCGCGCTGAACACCTCCTGCGTGACACTCGTGCCGGCGACGGCGATCGCGATCCGCGCCGCGGCGGGATCGGCCGATCCCGCCCTCATCATCGGTACCTCGTTTCTCGCCTCGCTGACCGCGACGATTGCGGGTCTCACCATGTCGCGGCTGCTGCGGCGCACGCGCATGTACCGGCTCGAGCGTCATGACTGAGATCCTCCGCAACATCGTGTCGGTCATTTCGGCCCTTGCCATCCCGCTGCTGATGCTCGGCTTCCTCGCCTATGGTGCGTGGAAGAAGGTGAAGGTGTACGAAACCGCGGTGGAGGGGGCGAAGGAGGGATTCCAGGTCGCCATCCGCATCATTCCCTACCTCGTGCTGATGCTCGTGTCGATCGCGATCTTCCGTGCCAGCGGGGCGATGGACGTGCTGATCGCCGTGCTGCGTCCCGCCACCGACGCGCTGGGATTCCCGGCCGAGGTATTGCCGATGGCCTTCATGCGTCCCTTGAGCGGATCGGGTTCCCTGGGCATCATGACCGAGATCATGAAGGTCCACGGACCCGACTCCTTCATCGGCGTGCTCACCTCGACCCTCTACGGATCGACCGAGACCACCTTCTACGTGCTGGCCGTGTACTTCGGGGCGGTGGGCATCCGCAACACCCGTCACGCCCTTCCAACGGGACTCTTCGCCGACTTCATCTCCTTCATCGCCGCCACCCTCTTCGTCACCCTCCTGCTGGGTTAACCGGGAGGACGGACGCCCTCGTTCGTCCCTACCGAATCTTCCGTGCCCCGGGAGGACGGACGCCCTCGTCCGTCCCTACCGAATCTTGCGTCGTGCTGGACGGACG
>JAEYUG010000130.1 GCA_023432805.1 Bacteroidota bacterium
GCCGTCCTCTGCAGCGGCTGCGACAACAGCTTTACGCCCAAGGCGCCGTACGCACCACAGCTCGTCGTCTTCGCCGTGCTCGATCCCGCACAGACCGTCCAGTTCGTTCGCGTCGAAACAACCTATGATGCGCCGGTCGGACCATCGATCCCACTCGAAGATCATGCCGTGGCACACGCCGTTGTGCGGATCTCGGGGTCGGGTCCCACCTACACGCTGCATGACACCCTGGTTGCCGGACCCGCTGGTGCACCGCGTCGCGTCTGGGTGGCCTACGGGCTGCAGCCCAAACCCGATGCGACCTACCGTCTCGATGTGAGCGTGCCCGGCTTCGAACCGGCCTGGTCGACGCTCACCGTCCCGAGTCACCTCTATGCAGTCCCCGAATACGTTGATGCCGATACCGGGGTCGACATGGTGCGCATCCGACCCGGGGTGGCGGAGTTCCGCACATTGCCGGGGGGATGGTATTATCGCCTCCACGTCACACTGGTCAAACCGGTGAACGGGGTGCGCACGGAAATCCGTGCGGAAGTTCCGATCGGCGTGACCGGGGACAATGGCTTCACGTATTCGTCTCCAGGGAGTGCCCGCGCCATCGCGTATTCGAAAACGGATATTCTTGCCACGCATGCCCGGCTTGTGGCGGGGGACTCGTCGTTCAGCGACAGCAAGCTGCTGGTGACGGCCTATGCGATGGACCGCAATTTCTACGGGTACTACAAGGTGTCGCGCGGTTTCGACGACCCCGTCTCCATGCGTCTGGACGCACCCGACATCTCGTTCATCAATGGCGGACTCGGGGTGTTCGGTGCAATGATGATCGATTCCACCCGCACGCATTATTACTCCTTCCTCGGCATCCGCCAGTAGGCCAGGCACCCGCGAACGGGGCACCCGCGAATGCACTTGGTGAAGTGCCACCGATTCCGCACCTTGCATGTTCGACAGGTTTTTCCCGACCGGCCTCCTCCATATGGAGCCGGTCAACAACTGGCTTCCCCCGGAATATCGATGTCCCTTCGACATACCCCGACTCTGCGCCTGACCCGCATCCTGACACTTCTGCTGGTGGCAGGATCCGTCAGCGCAATCCTCACGACGACAGGGTGCGACAACACCTTCAGTCCCAAGGCCGGCTACGAGGAACAGCTCGTGGTGTTCGCGGTGCTGGACCCGACGCAGGCGGCACAGATCGTGCGGATCGAGACGACCTACGACGCGGAGGGAACGACGCCGGACAAGCCGATCGGCAAGCGTACGATCGACTCCGCGCGCGTGGTGATCGGCGATGATCGGCAGGAATGGACGTTGCGCGACACGCTTGTCGACATCGGCGGAGGGCAGGTCAAGAAGGTGTGGTATACGCGCGCATTCAAGCCGCAGGAGGCGCGGACCTACCGGTTGACGGTCGATGTGCCCGGCACGCCGCGCATCACGTCGACCGTGTCGGTGCCCAGCAAGGCGTATGTGCAGATCGTGCCGCCATTGTTGACCGCGAGCAAGCGCGGGGTGGAGGTGCGCTCGAGTGTGACCAGCGTGGTTGCGCCGCCCAAGGGGTACTATTTCCGCCTGTGGGTGGTGGGGCGCATCACGGTGAACGGCGAGGTGAAGGAGATCCGTCGTGAAGTGCCGACGCGGTATGAGGGACCCGATCGCACGCCGATTTATTCGGAACCTGCCCGCGAGAGCGTGACCGTGTTTTCGACCGATGCGGTGGTGGACATGAAGAGTCTGCTCGAGGGACGCGATGGCGCGACGAACATCCAGGTTCAGGCCACGGCGTACACGATGGATGCGTACTTGTACAACTATTTCCAGACCGTGCGCGGGTTCGATGATCCCGTTTCCGTGCGTCAGGACAAGCCCGATGTGACCAACATCCGAGGGGGGGTGGGCGTGTTCGGTGCGCTGGTGGCAGACTCGGTGCGTTCTTCGTACGTGTCGGTCATCACCAACAACTGAGTCTGCGGGCGCCATGCCGCATCCCGTCATCAGCGCCCTCGAACGGCAGAAGCGGAACGCCGGTCGCGTCTCGATCTACCTCGACGGCGAATATGCCTTCGGTGTCGATGAGGAAATCGTCTACACGCATCGGCTTGCGAAGGGAATGGAAATGACCCCGGAGCTGCGCACACGCGTCGAACAGAGCGCCGGCAGCGTGCGTGCCCGCATCGTTGCCGAACAGTGCATCGCCCGCCGCATGCGGTCCGAAAAGGAGTTGCGGACCTTTTTATCCAGAAAAGAGTTCCCGTCAGAGACGATCGACCGTGTGGTCGACGACCTGCACCGTGTGCGTCTGCTCGACGATGAGCAGTTCGCACGCGCCTTCGTGCGAGACCGGCTGCTGCTGCGTCCGAGGGGTCCCCGCGTGCTCGAGCGCGAACTGCTTGCACGAGGCGTCGCCCGCGACATCGCCGCACGCGTGGTGGACGAACTGGCAGGCGGCGGTGCGACGATGGACACGGCACGGCAGCTTGCCGAGCGGTACCTCGCCCGGCAGCAGCGGCACGCGCCCGCGCTGCGCATGCGCCGACTGCAGGATTTCCTCATGCGCAAGGGGTACGACATCGACACCGTGCGTGCCTTGTTGCGCGAGATGGGTGCCGTTGCGCAGCGTGATCCCTTCGAGACGGACGAGTCCGCATGAGTACGCACGCCTTTCTCTCGGCCACGCCCGACGTGCGTCTCGTCAAGGCCTTCACCACGCCGTTCCGGAACGCCATCGCGACGGCGCGCACCTGCTACTCGTCGAAGGGCATCGTCGACGACGCGGATGTCGATCTCGACAAGCACGGTGCGCTCGCCCGCAGCATCTACGAGGCCGGTCACCACACCACCTTCCAGCACGCGCAGTTCCAGTTCCGCCTCGCGAACGTCTCGCGGCAGTTCATCTGGAGCTTCCTGCACAGCCATCCCTTCTACAACTCCGAGCAGGTCAGCCAGCGCTACGTCGCCGTGCAGCCAGGCAGCTACGCGATTCCCCCGCTCGAGCGCGAAGCACTCGCCGTCTACACCGCTGCAGTCGACGACCTCTTCGCGCGCTACCGTGCCCTGACCGACCTGCTGCTCGGTCCCGTCGAAGCCGAATTCTACCGTCTCTTCCCCGCGCGCCGGAAACATCACGACCGCTACGCGCGCGCCCTGCGCCGCCGCGCCATGGAGGCCGCCCGCTACGTGCTGCCCGTCTCGATGTTCGCCTACCTCTACCACACCGTCAGCGCCGTCACGCTGTTGCGCTACTGGCGCATGTGCGGGCAGCACGACACTCCCCTCGAGCAGCGCATCGTCGTCGGCGCGATGATCGACGCCCTGCTCGCGCACGACGAGGGGTATCGTACCGTGCTCGAAGCTCCGCTCGAGGAGGCTTCCCTGCCGGGAGATGCGCAATACACAGCATTCATGCAGGGATTGGGGGAAGGAGTGACGGGGGAATTCCTTCGTGACTTTGATGATTCGCTCGAGGGACGCACATCCCGCCTCGTCGACTGGAGCATCCATGCGGAAGCCTCGCTCGCCGCAGCCGTGCGGGAGGTTCTGGGCATGCCGCGTTCCGTGCTCGACGACGACGCGGCCATTGCGCTCGTGCTCGATCCCTCGCACAACACCCTGCTGGGTGAATCCCTCGTGCTCACCACGCACGACAAGCTGTCCCGCGCGATGTACCACGTGCAGTACACGTTCCGTCGGCGCATCAGCCACAGTGCGGATTCACAGGACCAGCGCCATCGCATGACCCCGGCGTCGCGTCCCTACCTCGCCGCGCAGCTGAGCGACGCACCCGATTACATCACACCCGCGATCATCGCATCCGACGAGGTGGCGCTCGCGCTGTACCGCGAGAGCATGGATGTGGCGTGGAACGCCTTCGCGCGTCTGCGGGCACGCGGGACCTCGAACGAGTTCGCGATGTACGTGCTGCCGAACGCCGTGAGCGTACGCTACACCGAGAGCGCGGATCTGCTGAACCTGCATCACAAGCATGCGATGCGGCTCTGCTACAACGCGCAGGAGGAAATCTGGAATGCCTCTCGTGACGAGGTGCTGCAGGTGCGCGACGTGCATCCACGGATCGGACGCCACTTGCTGCCGCCCTGCGGGTTGCGTGATCTGGCCGGGACGCGTCCTGTCTGTCCTGAAGGCGAGCGGTACTGCGGCGTCAAGGTCTGGCGCATGGATGTTGCAGACTACAGCCGCCTTCTCTGACGGAGGACGGAACGATCGTTGTGACGGACGAGGGCGTCCGTCCTCCTATGACGGACGAGGGCGTCCGTCCTCCCAAGACGGACGAGGGCGTCCGTCCTCCCAAGATCCGGGAGGACTTCCGTATATTGGGCGTATTCCGTGGTTTCCCCACTGTTTTCGATGGAAAGAACGCACATGAATCTGATCGATACTCTCAAGGATGCCGGGGTGGTTGGTGCCGGCGGGGCAGGATTCCCCACCTACATCAAGGCCGGATCCACCGTCGAGTACGTCATCGCCAACGGTGCCGAGTGCGAGCCGCTGCTGCACAAGGATGCGCGCCTCATGGAGGCACATGCCGACCGCGTGGTGCGTGGCATGCTCATCATGGGGGAGGCCACGGGTGCGCAACAGCTGGTCGTCGGCATCAAGTCGAAGAACAGGGGGGCCGTCGACGCCATTCGCGCCGCCTGTCAGGGTACGCGCGTGACTGTGCACGAACTGCAGGATTATTATCCCGCCGGTGATGAATATGAGTTGACACACGAGGTCACCGGCAGGCTCATTCCGCCCAAGGGCATTCCCCTCGATGTCGGTGTTGTGACGCAGAATGTCGAGACGTTATATAATATCGCGGCGGCCGTCGATCACGGTGTTCCCGTGACGCATAAATGGCTGACGATCACCGGTGCTGTGCAGACCCCGATCACAGCCGTCGTGCCCATCGGCACATCGTACCGCGAGTGCATCGCGCTGGCGGGCGGAGCGACCATCGAGGAATTCCAGCTCTCATGCGACGGCATCATGATGGGCCGCTGGGAAACCGATCTCGACAAGGTGGTCACCAAGACCTCCGGTGGCATCATCGTCCTGCCCGTCGATCACCACTTGATGCGCCGCCGCAGCCGTCCGAAGGCGAAGATGCACCGCATCGGAAAGAGCGCCTGCGACCAATGCACCTTCTGCACGGAACTGTGCCCCCGGTACCTGCTCGGCTACGACGTGCAGCCGCACAAGGTGATGCGCAGCCTCGGTTTCACCATGATGGGCGAGGGAATGTGGAACAAGTATGCGGATCTGTGCTGTGCCTGCGGACTCTGCACCCTGTTCGCCTGCCCCGAAGACCTGTATCCGAAGGAGGCCTGCGATCGGGCGAAGGATGACCTCCGTGCAACGGGACAGAAGTGGGAGGGTCCCGTAGAAGTCAGGAAGCATGCGATGAAGGATGCGCGCAAGGTGCCGGTCAAGACACTGATGCGCAGGCTGAAGCTGACGAAGTACGAACACCATGCTCCCCTGACTGATCGCAAGCTCGAGCCTGCCGAAGTGTCGATTCCCCTGAAAATGCATGTCGGGGCACCCTCGACGTCCCTGGTCCGGATCGGTGACCGTGTGCGTGTCGGACAGCGGATCGCCGATCCCGCGTCGACGGGGCTCGGCGTCGCAATCCATTCCAGCGTCGACGGGGTCGTGCTGGCGGTGGGTGACGCGATCACGATCGCCCGCGCCTGATCGCCGGTCACAGCCTGCGCGCCTGCAGCGCGTCATGCAGCAAAAGAAAACGCCGGGACACGATGACCGTGTCCCGGCGTTCTTTTTCACGCAGGTGGACTTACTTGACGTACGGGAAGTTCATGACGTCGGAAGTGGCGTTGAACGCCGTCTTGCCGGCATCCTTCATCTTCTGCCAGATCATTCCGTTCGTACCGAGACCGAGTGTCTTGGCATCATACCCCATCACGCGGAGGATTGTCGCGACATTCGCGCTGGTCTGACCGGTGTAGCAGTAGATCACGATCGTCTTGTTGGTCGGAAGCGTCTTGAGGAAGGTCGCGAGCTTCAGATCGGCCTTCGGCGTGTACTGGATCGAACCGGGGATGTGGCCGATGCCCGTGTATTCTGCGGCGGGCCAGTAGTTGACGATGTAGTACTTGGTCGGATCCAGGAAGAGTGTCGCCTTGTCGATGGCGGTCTTGCTGTAGCCCTCGGCGAGCACGGATGCGATGCGGGCCTGGAGAATCTCGGAGCCGGTGGTCTTGCCCGTGGCGAGGGTCGGGAGCGTGCCCGCTGCCGCCTTCGCGGTCTCCGTCGTCACGAACTGCGAGACGTAATCACTGCTGATCTGTGTCGAGAGGCGATCGAAATCCGCATGCCATGAGGTCATGCCGTACTTCATCGAGAACACATTGCCGTAGCCGGACATGCGCAGGATCGCGACAGTGAAGGCTGCGGACTGACCGGTGTAGCAGGCGATCACGATCTTGTCGAAGTTCGACGGGGTAATCGTCTTCATATACGTGAGAATGTCTGCGATCGCAACATTCACTGCGCCCTCGATGTGACCCTTGGCGTAATCGGCGGCGGCGCGCACATCGATGATGTGGAATTTCTTTGCGCCCAGGAGATCCTCGTTCACGTTCTGTGCCGTGACGATGGCCGGACAGTCCTTGTTCAAATATCCGCCGTCCGCGCCTTCGAGCGCCTGGATGACGAGCTCGGCTTCATTGATTGCCGGCGGTGTGACCGGATCGTCATCCTTCGAGCAGCCTGTGACGAACAACAGGACCGGAAGAAGGAGGACCAGGAGAAATGAGGTGCGTTTCATGATTCGTACTCCGAGTGATGGGATATGGAGATGAAGGGATATGCGTTGTATTATTTCCAACCTGCCGGCACGGCGTTGTCGACGACGACCTGACGATTGGCGACGACTTCCCAGCTCTTGAGATCGCTCTCGAACAGATACCACTGCTTGTTGCGTCCTTCGATGATGTGACATGCGTCGAAGCAGGGCTTGCCGCTCTCAACCTTCGTACGGTCGGTGAAGCGCAGGATGTTGTGCGGTGAGGCCAGCTTGAAGGTGGGTGCCGCATCGAAATTCGGGGAGATGGCAAGCCCGTAGTTGCTCCACGTGTCGGGTGCATACGGCGCATTGCGAACCACCACGTACTTGAAGCGCTTGATGTCGGTCATGGTATTAACGCCGATCTTGAATCGCATGTAGGGACCATTGCGCACGCCGGTATCCACATGACAGCTGCCGCAATTCTGATATTCCTGCGAATGGCAGGTCTGACAGGCGAGATCGTTCCAATGCTTGCTGTGGAAGGCGTTGGCCGTCGCCTTGTTGCCATGGCAGTCTTCGCATTTCGGCAGCCGTTCGTAGCGATAGCGCTGCTCGTACTTCGTGCCGTTTCCGTGCATTTCCTCGCCGTCGTGACAGTTCGTGCAGTGACCACCGGGAAACGCCGTGTAATGCACGTCGGGCCGTGTTCCGAAGGATTCCCCGAAATAGGCGTTCGCGACACGTGCGGAATGGCACGCGGTGCAGTTGAGACGCATGTCGGGTTTCTTGACGAAGTTGTGCGCCTCGAGGAAGCCACCGGCAGCCTGACGGGGACGCATGACATGACATTCGCCGCAGGAGGAGTGACACTTGCCGCAGTTCTTGTCATAGCCCTTCTTCAATGCCTCGGGATAATTCTCATACGAAGGGAGATTGCTGCGCAGAGATACCATCGCCTTCTGCCCGAAGCCCTGTGTGTGCAGGCTGTTCTTGTCGCGTGCGGCGATGTCGGCGTGACAGGGTCCGCAGGTCTCCTCGGCCTTCCGTGACGGCGAACCGACGAAGTTTCCGGCATGGGCGTCGGTCTTGTTCGTCGCCGGCTCGACACCGCCATGGCACATGACGCACTTCATCTTGCCGTGCGTCGATTGCAGGAACTTCGCGCCATTGGCGCCGCCGATGTAGACCTTCTGCCAGGCTTCCATCTCGGGAAGCGTGCCGCCGCAGCCGCCTTCTCCCGGTCCCGCCGGGGGATTCGGATCTGCAACGCGCGTGAGCGTCGCTTCGTCACTGTGACATTCGATGCATGTCATCGGCTTGTCGAGGGTCGTCGTGGGATTCGACGGCTTGTCCTCCGAACAACCTCCCAGCAGCGCCATCGTCATGACGGCCGCCAGAAGAAATTGTGCTCGTTTCATAGGTGCTCGTTCAGTTTCTTGGAGATAAGAAGAAGAGGGTGTGTTTTGTCTCGGGTAAAGGAGAATCGGATTCGTAACTCTCGTAATATCATGTGTCATGGCATCCGTGCCATCGCGACACCAACTGTATAATGGTCAAATCGAATGCCAATGTTTTCACGATTGAAAAGGCAAAGTGCCGAAAATGGCCAGAAATCGGCATTTCTCTGGATACAAACAGCGTTCTGTATCCGAATTGTGGAGTCGAAAGCGGAGGGAAACAGCTGCCTCGTCCATCAAATGTCGCGATGGACGCGAGCCGTTTCCAGAATGTGGGAAGGAGAAAGGGAGGTGCGCGGAGGCGCGTATGTACGTGCGGGGATCGTGGCACGACGCATGTGCCTTGCGGAAGCCCCGGATTTATCCTATGTTACTGGTCTGATTTTGAAGGCCAAGTCCTTCGCAATGTCGTGTTACTCAACCCCGCCAGGTCCGGAAGGAAGCAACGGCCAGTATATGCGCATGTGACGAAGGGGAGCTTGGCCTTCTTTATTTCATCAACATCAGGCGCTGCATCTGCGTTGTGCCGAGCGCACGCAATGTCAGAAAATAGGGACCCGTCGCGAGCTGCGACCCATCGAGTACAAGCTGATGTTCCCCCGCCTTTCTGCGGCCGTCGACGAGGGTGCGGACCAATCGTCCGGTCACGTCATGCAGCGTCAGCGTCGTCTCTGCATCCTGCATCAGGTGGTAGGTGACATGTGTTGAGGGATTGAAGGGATTCGGGGAGGGCGGAAGCAGGCGGATCGCCGGTTGCGTCACCTCCTGGCGAACCATCGCCCGCTCACAGCGACCGCTGATCGTGAGCAGTCCGGATTCCGCATCCGGGAATGTGCACGTGCGTCCCACCTCGGGAAGCGATACACCGATGTCCACCGTCCGGCTGTCGTACACGTCGGCGGCACGGAATGTCAGCAGGAGCAGGGGTCCGGGTGAGATAATTGAGCGGGGACCCGTCATCCCGATCGTCATGCCGCTGCTGCTCGGCAGCAGTGCAATGGAGTATCCCGCCGAGAGAGATGTGGTATCTGCGGACATCAGTTCAATCAATGCACGGTCATAGGTCAGGGTAAACGTAAACCGATCTGGTGCGCGCAGGGCTGTCACACGCGACAGGTCGAGTGGGATCGTGACCGATGCGCCTGCATCGACAACCAGCGTTCGGCTCAGTGCGAGCGATACGAATGACAGCGTGGTGGAATCATAGGGACGCATATACGTCGTTGGGACGGTCAGGGTCTTCCCGAATGCCTCGAGATCGATTTCAACATTGACACTGCTGCCATCGAGACAATCCAGCTGTGATTGCCATGTCAGCGTGCAGATGCCCGTCGTGGAAATCTGAGTACTGATTTCCTCGTAAATACGCTCGAGGTCGGATGTGCTCGGCGCACTATAATACCTGCCTCCCGTCGACACTGCCAGGTCGGTCAATCGCGGCACATTGATGTCATTGCCGAGTCCGATTGTATAGACGATGATGTTGTCGCCGAGCACGGCGTTTCGTGCATCATTGAATGTCAGCTGTGAGTCGCGATCGTCCCCATCGCTGAGCACGATCATCACCTTGCGATTGAGTCGTCCGGCAAGCACTGCGGTTCCGCGATCGATGGCGTCCCACAGCGCAGTCCCACCACCGAAAAAGGGCACCTGCAACGCGTTGATGCGCGTGATCATCTGCGCCTTGTTCTGCGTCCACGGTTGATCATACGACGATACATTGGTGAAGCTGAGCAGCGCCATTTCATCATTGATGGATAGTCTGTTGACGAAATTGACAGCCGCGGCCTTGGCCGACGACAGGGCGGTGAGCATGCTGCCGCTTCTGTCGATGACAAGCAGCACAGACAGGGGACCAGCGGAAGAGCTGTCTTCGCATTGTGTGACGAGCGATGTCATTTCGACGCCGTTCTCCCGCACGCCGAAATTCTTCATCGAAAGATTTCGAATCGCATTCCCGTCCGCCGTCGCACGCACCTGGGCGGAAATGGTGGGATATCCCGTGGCGTCGAGATCGATGATGTCGAGTCCGAGTGTCTGTGCATGTACGGAACCATGCAGGCAGGCAGCGGCAATCAATACGCTCCATACCATGTGCCGGATCATCATATCACCTCGTGCAGGGTGGAACAAGGGAGGAAATCGCAGGTGCAGACGGCACAATGTATCCTGATGCAGGATGAGCCGCAAGTGTGACCATGGGATTCGTGCCTGTCATGCATGGGTGTATTGCGATGTCATTGTACATCCACGGGAAATGTGATGTATATTTGCACAATGCATGAATATCCCGCCATTACCCATTCAAGGAGATACTGTGGAATCAATCAAGGATTCACAGGCTGTCATCGCTGAATTGGAGAAATCCATTTCACTCAATCAGATCGCGCATCGGAGCGGTATGAATTACATCACGTTGCGCAATATCAAGCTTGGCAAGTCGGCAAATGTAACGGAGTCCGTTGCGCGGCGTCTGCGTGAATTCGCGGCGACCTTCACTCCTCCGCAGGATGCCGGTGCCAGGCCGCGTCGCGGTCGCAAGCCGAAGGCTGTCGCAGCGAAGACGCAGCCGGCCCAGTCGTCTGCACCGAAGAAGCGTGGTCGTCCGAAAAAGGATGCAGCCGCAGCTGTGCCCGTCGCTGTCGAGTCCGAGGTCGCACCCGTCGTCAAGCGGAAGGCCGGTCGCCCCAGAAAGACCGTCGATGCAGCGGCGCAGACAGCTTCCGCACCGAAGAAGCGTGGTCGCAAGCCGGGTACGGGCCGGAAGATCGCTCCCGTGATGCGTGCCGCGGCACCGGAATTTCCATCCATCATTCTTGGTGAGGAACTCACACGTCAGATCAAGATGCTGGAGGCACGCCTGGCGTATCTGCGGTCCCTCGAGAAGGCGGAGGCGGAGTTCATTGCAAAGATGGGCGGGAAGAAATAAGTTGAATCCGATAACCATCCTTTCGGATTTGATGAACAATCCCCTGCACAACAGATACCTATGAGCACGACACGTCAGGAAAACATCCGCTGTTCATTCTGTGGACGGGCATCACGCGACGTGGATAGCATCATTGCCGGACCGAGCGCATACATCTGCAATGTCTGCGTGCTCAGTTCCGTCGACATTCTCAAGACCAATGGTGCGGCGATTCAGACCCGCAAGCCGCGTTCCAAGCGGTTCCTCTCGCCGGCGCAGATCAAGAAGGCGCTCGATGAATATGTGATCGGCCAGGATCCGGCGAAGAAATCCCTCGCCGTTGCCGTGTACAATCACTACAAGCGCATCGACGCCAAGGAACTCCTGCTCGACGACGACGTGGAGCTGGAGAAGAGCAATATCCTGCTGCTGGGTCCCACCGGCACCGGCAAGACGCTGCTCGCCCGCACGCTCGCGCGCATTCTCGATGTACCGTTCGCCATCGCCGATGCGACCACGCTGACCGAGGCGGGCTATGTGGGCGACGATGTCGAGACGATTCTCGCGCATCTGCTGCAGAACGCGGAGTACAATGTGCACCGTGCCGAGCGCGGCATCGTCTACATCGATGAGATCGACAAGATCGCCAGGAAAAGCGACAACGTGTCCATCACCCGCGATGTATCGGGTGAGGGCGTGCAGCAGGCGTTGTTGAAGATTCTCGAGGGATCGGTCGTCGGTGTGCCACCGAAGGGCGGACGCAAGCATCCCGAGCAGCCGTTGATCAACATCAACACCCGCGATATCCTCTTCATCTGTGGTGGAGCGTTTGAGGGACTCGAGTCGATCATCGAAAAGCGTGTGGGACACAATCCCGTCGGCTTCGGTTCCGACATGCGTTCTCTCCGCAAGGAGGACCGTCAGCGCATGCTCGAGCACGTCGAGCCGGAGGATCTGCTGCGTTTCGGTCTGATCCCGGAGCTCATCGGGCGACTCCCCGTGATTTCGTCGTTGTCGCCGATCACACGGGAGGGATTGCTGGAAATTCTCACCAAGCCGAAGAATGCACTGGTACGTCAGTACAAGAAGCTCTTCGACATGGAGGGCGTCTCGCTCGAATTCGAACGTGAGGCATTGGAGGCCGTCGTCGACCGCGCGATGAAGCGTGGCACGGGCGCCAGGGCACTGCGTTCGATTCTCGAAAAGGTGATGCTCGATGTCATGTACTCGCTGCCGAGCACGGCGGAGGTGGCGCGTTGTTTCATCACGCTCGACACCGTCGAGCGCGGTATCGAGCCCGTGCTCAGCTTCAAGGAGCAGAAGAAGAGCGCCTGACCGTGCATCCTCGTGTGATCTACGAGAAACGGCCCGGCCGGCGGGGCGGTTGGGGTAGCTAGTAGGCGGGAGGG
>JAEYUG010000064.1 GCA_023432805.1 Bacteroidota bacterium
TCGTCCACCAGAAAGGTCGGTGGACGTCCGCGTCCACCATTGACGGATGCTCAGCATGTGCAGGGTGCAAAGACGTCCCCCGACCGATTCCCGTTGCATTCATACCTGCAGAATCCTATATTTGTGATCCCTGCTCCCATCGACTAGAGGCCTAGGTCGCCACCCTTTCACGGTGAAAACACGGGTTCGAATCCCGTTGGGAGTACAGCACAACGCCCGCCATTTCGGCGGGCGTTGTTGTTTGTGCACGTGTCGCGACGGACTCGCGTAACAGAACGTGCGTGCACAGGGATGCGGCGGCTTCTCGACGCCGCATCCACGTTTCCCGCACGGGTGCTACTTCATCAAGATCATGCGGCTGGTGCGCACCGTGCCGGCTGCGTCGAGGCGGTAGAAGTAGGTGCCGCTCTCGAGACGCGCGGCGTTGAAGATCACGCTGTGCGATCCCGCACGCTGCACGCCGTCAACGAGCACCGCCACCTCGCGGCCGAGCGCGTCATACACGCGCAGCGTCACGTGGGCCTCTTCGGAAATGCTGTACGCGATCGTGGTTGTCGGATTGAAGGGATTGGGGTAGTTCTGCTCGAGCATGACCGCGTGCGGCGTGACACCATCGCGGCCGGATGCGGGTCCCTCCTTGTACACCACCGTGCCCCAGGGCACGAGTCCTGCCGCAATCAGCACCTGATCATTGACGCACTCTGCAAGCTGCTTTGCGAGCGCATCGTTCGATGCCGTGTTGTCGGAAAGAAGCGTCGACACGAACGTGAGCACATCCGAGGCAGAGCGGCCGTCGACGGTGACCACGGTCGCGGGACCGATCTTCAGCGAGAAGAAGTTCATGAGCATGGCCGCAAGCTGCACCCGTGCCTTGTCGTGCATCGACTGCGGCGGCGTGCCGGTAAGCAGGTTCTGCCACTGCGCAAAGGTCGCGACACCCGCCACGAGTCCGAATCGCGGGTTGTAATGCTGCTGCACCGCGGTGATGTACTGCGCCAGCTGTGCGGCTGTTTCCTGTGCCTGTCCCTGCGAGGTGACATGCACGTCGAACTGATGTTTCCAGTATCCCCTGCCTCGTGCGTCGTTGGTCGTGGCCGCGGGCGTCAGCGCAAAGTCGAGCGTGTGCGCGGTCGCGGGCAGCACGATCACGGACTTCGGATTCTGATCGATCAGATAGCCGAAGGGTTCCACAAGCATGACCTGATAGTCGGTCGGCACGAGGGGATCGAAGGCGTAGTGTCCGTTGCCGTCGGTCAGAACCGGACTGACACCGGGTACAGGATTGCCGAGAGCGTCGAGCAGCGCGACGGTGACGCCGGCCAGGCCGCTTCCGCTCGCGCGTACGGTGCCCTCGATGCTGCCGGGCAGGGGAGCGAACTGCACCGCGATGGTCTGATCCGACGTTACGTTCGTAAACGCATACGACAATCCCGGATTCGCAACGGGCACGCCGTTCACGGTCAGACCGGCGACTTCCCAGCCCGGATCGGGCGTGAAGGTGAACGTCTGCGCGCCTCCCCGTCCGACGATCACTGTTCCGGCGGGAGAAATCGATCCGCCTGCGCCCGATGTCGCACCGATCTTCTGGATGTCGCGCATGCAGCGCACCGACAGACCGAGCAGGCGGTAGTTGTCCTTGTTCGGCGCAACGATGACGAACGCAACGTCGTCGCTGCTGTAGTACAGTTCGCGGTGGTAGGCCCAGCCGCCCGTGATCGTGGTGCTTGCCAGTCGGGCACGTTCGCCGAGTCCCACGAAGCTTCCCCCCTGCGAGCGATAGCCCCCCGGCAGCGCAGTCAAACCACTGACATTCGTTGCGTCGTTCGGCGACATCCAGTGCATCGTGCCGGTTTCCTTCATCTTCCGGCCGATGCCGTTGCCGTTGCCGGTGCTGCCGAGATAGGTCTCCAGCGCTGTCCAGTCATCGCGCGAGGGCACGCGGAATCCCGCCGGTGCGATGCTGCGCGCGTCGCTGGCCGCGTACCAGTTGTAGAGCCGTCCGTAGGTCGCAACGTTCGATGCATCGTTGCTGTAGTTGCAGGTGGCACCCTTGTCCACTGCGACGTTCATGTTGTTCCACGCCGCATTGCCGGTCACATGCTGAATGGGATCGCCGTTCGCATAGCGCGTCACCTTAAGGTTCTCCATCATCCATTCCTGCGAACCGATGACGACCGTCGTGTAGGTGTTGGCGTCGATATCGGTCACGGTGCCGAAGATAGGATCGGAAAGCGTGGTGAAAATGATCTGGTTGCCGTAGGTTCTTCCGCTGGCTGTGACGGCGTATGCACGCGCGTAGTAGGTCGTGTTCGGTGCCAGGCCGGTGAGATCGCACCAATAGCTGCCCGTGCCGGATCCCTTGCGGATTCTGAAGTCCGCGGTGGTGGGATTGGGACTCGTGTCGTACACGACGCCGCGACGGATGATGTCTTCGCTCAAACCTGCATACGTGATGCTTCCACCGACGCTTGCCGATGTCTGCGTGATGTCGCGGCTTCTGTATGTGGTCGTGACCGTCGGTGTCTGTGCCAGTGCGGCCACGCTGAAGCATGCGAGCAGCATCAATGCGGTCAGGGTTTTCATGACTGCCTTCTCCTTGTCGGTGAATCTTGTATGGGGGGGAATTCTCCCGACAATAACGCATCCCCGGCACCAGCGGGTAATGCGTAGCGCTACTCAATTCAGTAGGTAGCTCTACTCAATCGAGCAGCGCGCGGTGGCGGAGGGCGAACCTGATCAGGGCGTGCACGCCGGTGAGCTTGAGCTTGGCGCAGATGTGCGCGCGGTGGTTGTCGACGGTACGCGGACTGATGTGCAGCTCCTCGGAAATCTCCCTCGACGTCTTGTCGTCTGCGATCATGCGCAGCACGCGCAGTTCGGTCGGACTCAACAGATGGAGTCCGATTTTCTCGCGCTGCTGCGGTGTGGCGCCGTTGCGTGCGCGCAGCACGGTCGACGTCAGGGCCGCGCTGATGTAGATGCCGCCCTGTGCCACGCTGGTCACGGCGCGCACGATTTCCAGTATGGCGCTGTCCTTGAGCATGTAGCCCATCGCTCCCGCATTCATCGCCTCCATGAAGACATCCTCATCCTCATACATGGTGAGGATCAGGGTCGCGACCGGCAGCGCCGCCTCGCGCACCCGACGCACGATCTCGATGCCGCTCAGGCCGGGCATCTCGATGTCGAGCACCGCCACATCGGGCACCTGCGTCGTGATGAGCGCAAGTGCGGCCTCACCGTCGTCGGCCTCGCCGATCACCTGCAGATGCCCGTTCGAACCGATGATGTCGCGGAGTCCCTTGCGAAAGACCGGATGATCGTCCGCGATGATGACGGTGGATGTCTTCATGACGCTCTCTTCAATTCGGAGGGTGCTACGCGCGCGCGTTCGATGGGAAGCTCGATGGTGACGCAGACACCGCCGCCCTCGTCCGTGCCGAGGCGCAGCGTGCCGCCGAGCATTTCGGCGCGCTCGCGCATGTTCTGCAGACCGAATCCCGATGGACCGTTCGCCGGCGAGGAGCCATTCGATGTGGACGCACCGTTCATGCCCCTGCCGTTGTCGCAGATGGTCAGGGTGATGTGCTGCGCACTGCGCGTGATGTGCACCGAGGCGTTCGTCGCGCCCGAATGCTTCATCACGTTGTTGAGGCTTTCCTGCACGATGCGGTAGACATTGGTCTCGTCGTCCTTCGAGAGGGCCTGATCGATATCGTCGATGACCGCGTCGAACACGATGCCGGAGGTCTCCGCCACGCGCTGCACGGTCGCACGCAGAGTCTTCGTGAGGCCGAGGCGATCGAGTTGGTAGGGACGCAGGTCGTACGAAATGGTGCGCACGTTCTGCAGGGCCGCGGTGGCCATTTCCTCAATCTGTTCGAATTCGGCCCGGGCATCGGCAGGGAGCGACTCGTTCTGCAGAGCGAAGAGCGTGCGATTCTTGATCACGAGCAGATCCTGCCCGAGGCTGTCGTGCAGTGAACCGGCGATGCGCGAGCGTTCGCGTTCCTGCGTGTCGATGAGTTGCTTCATGGAGCGGCGCTGCGCCTGTCGTTCGCGTGCTTCGACCTGGTACTTCAATGCGAGTGCCTCGGCCTCCGTGGCGCGGAGTTGATACTCGGCGGCTTCCGCACGGAGCGTGGCCTCCATGCGCCGCGACTGCATGCGCTTCACCCCGAGAAATCCTGCAATCAGAAACAGCACGACACCCGCGAGCAGTGCATTGCGGAGCCCAACCTCTCGCGATGCGATTGCTGCTTGGGCCTGGCGATCCTGCAGCGCCCTGGTGCGCAGCGCCTTCTGCAGTTCCAGTTCCTTCTCACCGAGAGCAAGATCCATATCCTGCTTCGCGATCTCGAGCAGATGCCGCTCGCGCTCCTGCTCGAGCTGATCTGCATAGAGTCGATCGTGGGCCGCCTGCAGCTGCTGCAGTGCGAGTAGCTTCGCCCTGCGTTCGAGTTCCAGCTGCTGGCCCCTCTTCTCGACTTCGAGTCGGGCGATGGACCGCTGCTGTTCTGCGGATGCGTATTTCGCCTCCATCTCGTTGATGGTGCGGATGTTCTCCTGCTTCATCAACGTGTCCTGCAGCACGGAGGCACGTTTCAGATGCTCGTACGCCTTCCGATGATCGCCCTGCTTCATGCAGACTTCTCCGAGTACAGCTGCCGCCAGTCTGATGCGTTCCGGCATCGCCAGTTCCTCTGCGATCGACAGGGCGCGAGCGGCGTGCACGCGTGCAGTATCGTCGTTGCCCAGCTGCATGTGGATGTGCGCAAGCGTCGGCAGAAGCAGGGCGAGGCGGTCGCGCTCCCCAAGTTCCCCTGCAAGACGCACGGCCTGTTCAAAGGCGGCGAGCACTTCTTCGGGACGCCGGTGTTCCTGCTCGAGCGTCTGCGCGATGGCGGTCAGCGCCTGCAGCGTGGTCGGACGATCATTGTTCGATCGTGCGATCTCCAGGGCACGTTGCAGGGATGCGTGTGCCTTCTCCCACTGCTTCATCAGGATCTGGAGCTTGCCGATGATGATGTGCGTACCGGCAGGTTCTGCTCCGCCGCCGAGCGAACGTCGTACGACGAGGCTGCGATCGAAGTACTCGATCGCCTGCTCGTGTGAACCTCGTGCGCCGTGGACATCTCCGAGAAACTGCAGGGCTGACGCAAGACGGCCCTTGTTGCCGGACGTCTCGGCAAGTGCCGCGCTCCGCTGTCCGCAGTCGAGCGCCTCGCCATGCTGGCCAAGCCGGAGATGTTGCATACCGACGTTGATCAGATCGAGTGCGATTGCCGAAGGATCACCCATGTGCTCGTTCAACTGCAGGCAGCGTCGGAATGCCTGCATCGCCTCGGCGGTTCTTCCCAGTTTGTCGCACGCCACACCGATGCGACTGTACATGATGATCGCGAGCGGCTTGTTCTCATTCTCATCAAAACCTTCGAGACTCTGTCTGAACAGGCTGAGTGCATGCTCGTACCTGCCCTGTTGCATGTGCACGAGCGCGATGTTGCCCTGTGCGGTCGTGATGCGCACGCTGTCGTTAGCATCGCGCGCATGTTCCAGACAGCGCTCGAAAAGACGCAACGCTTCCTCGAAGTTGCGCTGTCGCAGCTTGATATGACCGAGTTGTGTGAGCGCACGACCGACCGCACCGTCGTGTGCGATGCGTTCGGCCACGTCGAAGCTGTGCTCGTAGGATTCCTGTGCCTGTGAGAGGAATCCATTGCGCTGATGTTCCGCGCCGATCTTCAGATGGAGATCGGCGATCGCCACCATGTCGCTTTCCTGCTCGGCGATGCGCATGCCGGCCAGCAGCTGTGACATGGCCTCCTCCTTTCTGCCGAGGCTCCCGAACAGACTTCCCTGCAGCCCGTGGAACAGAATGCGCGTACTGTTCGAGCCGCAACGCGCGACCAGGGGTGCGGCACGCATCGTCACGGACAGCGCCTCCGCATTTCTGCCCATGATGCGGTGCATCTCGCCCAGATCCGTCAGCGCCATGCCCATCGAAGCGGAATCTCCGGCTCTCTCGGAAACCGAGAGCATCTGCTCATAGAGCCGCAACGCCCGGGTGTGCCGACCGTGCTTCTTCTCCGTAATCGCATGTGCCCGCAGGTCAAGCACGCGTGACCGGGTTGCCCGCAGGGATGTCGTCCGTGACCGGGTTGCCCGCTGGGATGTCGTTCGTGACCGTCCTTCCACGCGCGTGATGTCGTGGCGGCTGTGCCGCTGTGCTCGCTGTGCGCTGTCGATGGTCACGGTCTGGGCATGCAGCTGCGGCGATGCGGGCAGCGTCAGCATGGCGGAGAGTGCAACAAGGCACAGTGCGATGAACGCCCGCACGACTATGTGCGGACGACGACTGCGCCGAGCATGATCGGACACGACGTGCGGCAGGTGCGTGCCCGATGCAAGGCGGGACGTAACGAGAGGGGAGTGCGTCCTCATGTATCCTCCTGAAGCAGACGACGGAGTCAACCAGAGCCGGACCGCATGGGATCAGCACTCAGGTCGGAAACACTCGGTGATGCGATGATTGTGATATGCGACAATATACATCGCATTGCCGGCGGATGTACATATGGGGAGGGAGAAGCCTGGTGCATGTGCGCTTCTCCCTCCCCGAGGGACGGACGACGGCATCGGACCCCCGCCGCGATGCGTCGCGAGGTGCGTCTTATTTCAGCAGGGTCATCGTCGCGCTGCGCACGTGTCCACCGGCATCCAGGCGGTACACGTATGTGCCACCGGACAGAGCACCGGCATCGAAGACAACCGTGTGTGTGCCCGCTGCGCGCATGCCCGCGGCGAGTTCCGCGACCATGCGTCCCTGCATGTCGTAGACGCGCAGCTGCACGAACGACTCCGCCGGCAGCGTGTAGCTGATGGTGGTGCTCGGGTTGAAGGGATTCGGATAGTTCTGTCCGAGATGCAGATCCGCTGCAACCTGCAAGGGATGCTGCTTCGGCACCGCGATCATTTCCGTCAGCGGACGCTTCCAGACGCCGCTGCCAAGTGTACCGGCGTACAGCGTGCCATTGGTGATCTCGAGCGCCCCGATGTACGTCGAGCCCGTGAGCCCGGATCCTACATTCGACCAGCTGCCACCGCCGTTGGTGGTGACGAACAGTCCGGCATCGGTTCCGGCGAAGACGTTCGTTCCGGACACGGCGAAGGAAAGCACATTGGCAGCAGTGATGCCCGTGTTCGCGACACTCCAGGTTGCGGCGTTGTCGGTCGAGCGGAAGACGCCGCCGCCGTAGGTGCCGGCGTAGAGGTCGGTGCCGCACTGCGCGAGGGCCATGACGTTCGGATCGGTCAGACCGCTGCTCGCCGCGAACCAGTTCGCGCCGCCGTCGGTCGTACGGTACACGCCGCCGTCGTAGGTGGCTGCGTAGAGGTCGGTGCCGACGACGAGCAGATCGTAGATCTTGCGATGCGCAAGACCGTTGTTCACCTGCGCCCATGTCACGCCGCCGTCGGTCGAGCGCGTGACGCCGTTGTACGACGAGACGAACACGTTGTTGATACCGGCATAGATGGTCGTACCGATCGCGGCGAGCGACGTGACGTCTGACTGCACGCCGACGACCTTCGTCCATGTCGCACAGTTGTCGGTGCTGCGATAGAGTCCGCCACTGCTGATCCCGGCGTACACCGTCGTTCCGTATGCGAGCAGCGATCGAGTGTACCCGCTCAGACCCGTCGAGGTCCACTGCGTACCTGCGCTGCTGCTGCGGAAGAGATTGGCAGGGATCGAGGTACCCGCGAAGAGGTCCGTGCCGATGGTTTTCAACACAACGACGTTCGATGCGATGATGCCGCTGCCCGATGGGGTCCAGGCCGTGCCGTTGTTGGTCGAGCGGTGGATGTTCGCATTGAAGGTGCCCGCGAAGACCGAGGTTCCGATGACGGCGAGGGAGTTGGTGGTGAATGTGAGTGTCAGCGGTGCCCAGGTCGCTGCGCGGTCGGTGGAGCGGTAGACACCCCCGTTGTACGTTCCGGCGTAGACGCGCTGGCCCGTGCCAGCGAGCGCCTGCACGATGGGCGTTGCGTTGGTGCTGGTCACGAGTCCCGTATTCATGATCGTCCACGTCTTGCCGTTATCGGTCGAGCGTGCCACGCCGCCCTCGCCACCGGCGTAGAGGTGGTTGCTCGTGGCGGACCGGTACAGCGTGCGGACGTACTGATTCACAAGGCCGGTGGTGAAGCGGCTCCACGACCCGCCGTTGTTGTTCGTGCGGAAGACATCGCCGCCAAGCGTGCCTGCGACGACGAAGCTTCCGCTCACTGTGAGCGCCAGCACGTAGCGGGTCGAGAGTGCCGACGAGCTCACCGACGTCCAGCTTCCTCCTGCCGTGCCTGCACGGAACACACCGGCCAAGGTGCCGGCAAACACGTAGGACCCGTTGATGCAGAGCGAGCGCACGCTGGTGTTCGTGAGGCCCGTCTGCATCGGGGTCCAGGTCATCCCCAGATCGCCGGAACGGTACGCGCCCAGGTCTGTACCCGCGAAGAGCAGCGAGCCCGAGATCGCGAGTGCGTTGACGTCGGCGTGGGCAAGACCGCGCAGCTGCCAGGTGCTGCCGTTGTCGGTCGACATGTAGACGCCGCCGCCGGTGCCGGCGAAGAGCGTGGTGCCGCTGACGCAGAGGGCGCGCACCTGCGCGCCTTCGGGTCCGCTTGTTTGCAGCCACTGTGCCTGTGCGGTCGTGGTTGCGGCACAGCAGCACGCGACGATCCACGCGATGATGTATGTACGACGAAGAGCAATGATCGAATGCATGCCTCGGTCTCCATGGTGAAATGTGGTTCGCCTCCGCTCCGGCCCCGGCCGTGTACGAACGACGAAATGCGATACGTGATTGTGGATGCAATGAATCCCAATTCATGCATTCACGCCATGCGTAGACCTGCTCATTTGCATGAGTACCTCTACGTTGCGTGTGAAGAGGAAGGAGGGCGGCGGAGATTGGCCATGCGATTGGCGGGCGGGATTCGTATGTTCCTCCCTTCCCAGACATCCCACCATTCTTGCAGGAGCGTTTCCATGAGCAACAGGATCGTGCATTTTGAAATACATGCCGCCGACATCGAGCGGGCGAAGGCGTTTTACGGAGCGGTGTTCGGGTGGGAGTTCCCGCTCTGGATGGAGGAACCGCCCTACTGGGGCGTGATGACCGCACCGCCCGAGAGCACCGAGCCGGGCATCAACGGGGGACTCATGCAGCGCATGGGCGCGGCACCCGCCGACGGCGCGCCGGTCAACGGCTTCGTCTGCACCATCCAGGTCGACGACTACGACGCCACGCACGAGAAGATCATGCAGGCGGGCGGTACCGTCGCGCTGCCGAAGTACGCCCTCACCGGCTTCGCATGGCAGGGATACTACAAGGATCTCGAAGGAAATCTCTTCGGCGTGCACCAGAGCGACCCGGAGGCGAAATGAGCATGCGCACCTTCTCGCGGCGTATCCGGGCCGGGCGGGAAGCCGTCTGGAACGCGATGATCGGCGATGAAACCTATCGCCTGTGGACGGCCCCGTTCAGCGAAGGATCGCATTTCGCCGGATCGTGGAACGAGGGGTCGACCATCCACTTTCTCGCGCCGAACGGCGAGGGCATGGTGTCGGTGGTGGAAACCAGTCGCCTGCACGAGTTCATATCGCTTCGCCACATCGGGTGGATAAAGGATGGCGTCGTCGACACCGACAGCGAATCGGTACGCGCCTGGGCGCCGTCGTACGAAAACTACGCGTTCGCCGATGCCGGCGACGGCGTCACCGACGTGATCGTCACGGTCGACGAGTTTCCCGGCATGGAAGACTTCATGGATGAAGCCTGGCCACGTGCCCTCGACGTGCTGGCCCGACTCTGCGAAACTCCGTCCGGAACGTGAGTCGGTGCAGCCCGCCGGCTCCCTCGAGCCACACTGCCACATGACGAGGCCCGCCAATCGGCGGGCCTTGTCATACGTGGGGAGCTGGATTCGATGCGGTCCGTGCACGACGGAGCATCGGCATGGTTTCCCGTATCACCGCAGGGGATGCACGAGCTCGGTCTGCCAGTGGGCGGGATCGGGACTGACATCGGGACCGGCGAGATAGCACTCCCACAGGTTCGGAAGCCGCTCGTGTCCGTTTGCGTCGAGCCAGGCCTCGAACTCGCCCCAGGCCTCGCCGAGTCCCTCGTACCCACCGTGGTAGACCGTGCGTGCCGCACGCGCCGCGGGCAACTCGCCCGACGTCACGCGTCCCTCTGCCGTGACCGGCGCGCTGACGGGAACGCCCAGATCGAATTCGAAGATTGTCTCATCCACACAGGTGTGGTGCGAGAACATGGGTCCCGCAGGTGCGATACCCTGCCGCCCGATGGTGGCCATCAACTCGCCGATGCCGGGACCCATCACCTGCCCGATCTCCTGGCGTGGGATGCGAAAGTGAATGACAGCTGCAGGACGCGCCTGCACATCGACGATGACGGGAGTATCGATCATGAGAAATCTCCTGGCGAGTGTGCGACCCTGGGGTCGAGAACATGATTGTGACGCAACGTACGCAGAGATACCAAACACATTGTCATTGGCACTCACAGATTTCGACGAGTACCCCGTTTCTTCATGATGCATCTCCTTGTGAGTGATTGGTGGGAAGTCGCCGGACGCTGCCGGCGACGGATTCTATCGTACGTACGAGTGCTTCATACTGTGCACGCGCCACATACCAGTCGAGCTGCACCGCTGCGGAAGCCCCCTCCGACGTGTAGATCATGCGGAACACCACGAGATCCGCACTCATCACGAGGAGCTGCGAGACGATGAAGGCACCGGAGCGAAATCGTGCCCGACGCATCTCGACACCCGGAGCGACTGCTGCGCCGGCATACCGGTCGAGCAGCCGTGCCACTGCGGCAGTGTCGCGCGTCTTGATGGCGGTCAGTGCGAAGATCGACTGTCCGGTGGAATCCGTCCGGGCGGAGAGACACTGCTGCACGGGTGCATCGTCGCCGATCACGATGTGCGCAGCGGAGTCGAGCCGCGCGACGGCCGACGCCTCGAGGGGAAGCCACCCCGCGGGAAATCCGACCGCGACACCATTGTCTTCGAGTACGAGAGACTCACCACCCATCAATGTGCTGTCGACCGAGAAGACGAGTGTTTCGACCGCATCGCGCGGCTCATTACGTGCACAACCGCCGATCAGCACGGCTGTAAGGACCGGGAGGAAGGGGATCCACTGCAGAGTCGCGAAGCGCATGTATGTCACACAGATTGTTGGAGACGTAAACCTACACCTCCCCGCGGTAAGATGCACGCACACATGGAAATTCCTGATCAGTTTTTCACGCTCCCATCAAACGCAGCGAGGCCGTCCCTGCTGGGGAACGGCCTCGCATAGTGCTTACACGCTGCTGCGTGCTATTTCCAGCTCTGCAACTCCTGACGCTCACCGGGGAGCGGGAAGGTGATGTTGACGAGAGGAACGATGAACTTCGTGCCCTGCTGCTCGACCTTGATCTGACCGCTGGGATTGTCGCTGAACCAGAACGAAACCTTCACATCGGTCTTCTGCGCGAAAAGGTCCGCCGTGGCTGTCACCGTGCTCTTCCATGTCTTCACCGTCTTCGACCCCACCGCCATGTCGACGCCGCGCGCATCGAGCGTGCCCTTCGTCGTCACGGTGATCGTGATCGGAGTGGGGAAGCTGGGAATCGTGAAGTTGAGCTGTGTACCGTTGGCGTTGCCCAGCGTCCATGAAGACCCCGCTGCGATCTCCGAACCATCCTGCGCGTGATACTGCGCGATGATGTCCCACTGGGGACCAGGGATGTCGGGACGCGACACACCGGGGATCGCCGCAACGATCTGATCGATGAACGCGGTATGGAGCTTGTGCACGAATCCGTACACCATCACATCCTTCGTGAACGAGGTGCCTTCCTTCGAACCCGGACTTGTGCGGATGAACAGCGTATCCTTCGCGAGCGTGCCCATGTCCGTTCCAACGCGGCGATACCAGTCATCGTAGGCGCCGATGATCGTACCGCCGCTGCCCTTGAGCTCGATGATGTACTGACGCTGGCTGCCCGCCACCGGCTGATTCGTGGTGTCGAGCGTCGTGCGCGTGTAGGTGAACTGCGAATTGACGAGGAACTGCATGTCGATGCGGGTTTCGCCACCGACGGGCGGTGTGACGGGATCGTCACTGCCGCAGCCGGCTGCCGCGAACATCATGACGAGTGCGAGACCGGAGAATGCGTAGCGGATGGTCATGAAATGTCTCCTGATTGTGAACGCCGAATGCGAGTAGGTCGATTGCGATGTGCGAATGGGAAATATACATAAAAAAAGGGATGCCGGAACCGGCATCCCTCATCACCTGAGGTGAGAAAACAATGGACTACGCCTGCTCGGCTGCGGGAGGATACACCGACACCTGCGTGCGCTCGCGACCCTTGCGCTCGAACGTTACCGTACCGTCGACGAGAGCGAACAACGTATCGTCCTTGCCGCGGCCTACGTTCGAACCGGGATGAAACTTCGTGCCACGCTGCCGGACGATGATCGAGCCCGCGCTCACATTCTCACCGCCGAAGCGCTTGACACCGAGATACTGGGGATTGCTGTCGCGCCCGTTGCGGGAACTTCCGAGACCTTTTTTATGAGCCATGATACACTCCGGCCTTATTTCGTGATGCTGTCGATTGCGATCTGTGTAAACTGCTGCCGGTGCCCGTTGAGCTTCCGATAGCCTTTGCGGCGCTTCTTCTTGAACACAATCACCTTCTCGTCCTTCATGTGACCGAGAACCGTGGCTGTGACGCTGGCACCGGACAGCACGGGGGTGCCCACATTCACACCGGCGTCGTCGGCCAGAAGCAGGACGTCGCCGAACTCGACCTTCGCACCCACCTCTGATTCGAGGAGCGGAACGTAGAGCTTCTGCGACTGCGTGACCCGGAACTGCTTTCCGGCAATGTTGACTATGGCGTACATGATGCGTGCTTCTCCGGATTAATCGTACCTAGAATGCCAAAAGTAGGGATTCCCGCAATACAAGTCAACACGTATCGCGAAAAGTGCATGAAATAGTGGGGGGAAAGGCTCGTACGTTGAAACCGACACTTCGCGTCACCGACCCAAAACGGGTCCGGCGCTACAATTATCGGAAGCCACCTCCGACGCAGGCACACATCCTGACATGCACAGCAGCAGCAGCCGACTGTCAACAACTGCGACGGTCAGCAGCAGCCGACGGTCAGCAACTGCCGAAAGTCAACAACTCGTACAGCCGCTCGTGCGCGTCGTGTATCCATCGGGCTCGATCTGCAGCGTCACATGCGCGATGCCGAATTCCTCGTCGAGCAGCGTGGTCAATTCCCGCAGCGCATCGGCGTGCGCCACCCCCGCGCCCTCGCGCACCACCACGTGGCAGCTCAATGCCGGAAGACCTGACGTGATCGTCCACACATGCAGATCATGCACGCCCTGCACCCACTGCACGCGTTCGAGGCGATCACGCAGCTCCCCCGCGTCGATGCCGTCGGGAGCGGCTTCCATCAGAACGCCCACGGCCTCACGCGTAAGGCGGTACGCACTCATGAGTACCACCACCGCAATCGCGATCGACAGCGCGGGGTCGAGCCATGGGACGTCCCACAGCAGCATGCAGAGCGCTGCGATCACGATGCCGACACTCGAAAACAAGTCCCCAAGCACGTGCAGAAACGCACTGCGTGCGTTGAGCGAATGCGCGTGCCGCAGCATCACCGCGCTGAATACATTGGCCGTGATGCCCACGAGCGCCACACCGAGCATGAGCGACGTGTCGATGGGGGCGGGATGAAGCAGGCGGCCGACCCCCTCCCAGGCGATCCACGCACACACGAACAGCAGCGTGACACCGTTGAGCAGCGCGGCCAGAATCTCCACCCGTCGGAAGCCGTAGGTGAAGCGGTCGGTACCCGGACGCTCGCCGATGCGCAGGGCAATGTAGCTGAGGATGAGCGAGAGTCCGTCGACGAACATGTGTCCCGCATCCGACAGCAACGCGAGACTGCCGCTCAGGAAACCGCCCACGACCTCGACGACGAGGATGACGAGCGTGAACACGATCGCATACCCGAGACGACGACGCTCGCCGCGACGGTCGGCCATGCGGGACGCCACGGCCCCGTGCCCATGCCCGTGCACATGCGCAGCACCATGCGCAGCACCATGCGCAGAGGCATGCGCAGCGGCATGGGCATGACCGTGGTCATGCTCGTGCGCGGGAGTATGGGTGTGACGGTGCCGGAGCATGCTGCAAAGTACATCACGGCGGCTGGATTCCGCAGCGGTGCAGCACGATCTGCACAGTGCATCGCACGCGTGTTCGTGCACCGCGATCTTCCTTGTGCACCCCCACGTGATCTCCTATATTCATGCCGTGATTCGATCGCGCATGCTCACCGCCCTCCGAACAAGCACACTGCTCGCAGTCGTGCTTGTTGTCGTTTCCGGATGCGGCGGCACGCGGACGGGCGTCGGCAACGACGCCTCTGCCGACGTGCAGACCCCAGGCACCGCACAGCCTGCAACGACCCGGCCGTCCGACCCGGAACCGGTCTCCCCGCAGCCATCCGCAAACCGCGAGGCCGCACTCAGCCGCTTCATCGCAGGCTCGATCGAGGAGAGCAAGGGAAACCACGAGGCCGCCATCATCGAATACACGCGCGCCCTCGAACTCGACGACGACGCCTCGATCCATTACGCCCTCGCAAAGAACTACCTCGAAATCGACAAGCCCGCACCTGCACTCCGCTACGCACGCAATGCCGTCGCCCGAGCACCGAAGGATGTCGAGTACACCTCGCTCCTCGCCGTTGTCTACGCCACGCTGCGCATGCCCGATTCCGCCGCGACCGTCTTCGAACAGGTGCTGCGCCTGAGTCCCGACAACCTGAGTGCACAGTATGCCCTCGCGCATCTCTACGCGCTGGCCTCGCGCGCCGACGAGGCGCTCGACATGTGCGATCGCATGTTCGAACAGGCCGGCAACGACCCGGAGCTGCTCTCCTTCGCCCTCGGCGTGGCACTGGATCATAACCTCGGCACCCGCGCACGCGGCTACGCCGAGACGCTGCATGCAACGGATCCCGACGAGTGGACGACGGCCGCCACACTGGCCGACATCTGCCTGCAACAGGGCGACACCGCGCGCGCCCGCGCGCTCTACCGCGATCAGGCCGCACGACATCCCGATGCAACCGAGGCCGTGCAGTCCGCGAGCAGATTCTTCATCTCGACCGGCGACTGGCGCAGCGCCGACACCGTGCTCCTGCGGTACTTCCGCGGAGATTCCCTCGAGGCGGAGGCCGCCTCGCTCACGTATTCGATGACCTATCCGTATATGGACGACGCGGAGGCCGAACCTGCGGCGGAACGCGCTGCAGCCCTCCTGCATCAGCGCTTCCCCGAGCGGACCGACCTCACCCTCAGTCTGGCCTGGCAGCGCTTCCGATTGGAACAGTACGATTCCGTCATCACTGCCGCCCGTTCGGTGATCGCCAGGGAGCCGCTGAACGCATGGGCGCACCATCTGCTCGCACGCGCATTCCTGACACAGGACATGTATGAGGAAGCCATCGCTCCCCTCCAGTCCCTCGTCGATCTCGGCAAGGCCACTGCGGAAGTCTGGTCATGGCTCGGCTTCGCACTCGGCCGCCTCGGCGCCGGTGAACGCGCCGACGAGGCCCTGCGCCACGCTCTCGCGCTCGATCCTCTGCGCATGGACGCCCTGAGCACCCTCGCGCTCTCGCACGACAACCGGCAGGAATACGCACGCAGCGACTCGCTCTACGAACAGGCCCTTGCCCTCTACGAGGCGGGAACCATCGAGAAGGACGCGTCGTATTATCTGATCTGCAACAATTTCGCCTACACCCTCGCCGAACGGCGGCGCGATCTCGACCGCGCGCAACAACTCGCCCGCGCAGCCGTTGAACAGGAACCGGAAAACAGTTCGTATCTCGACACCATCGGGTGGATCCATTTCCGGCGGGGCGAATACGATTCCGCGCTCGCCCGCACCCGCGAGGCGATCGCCGTGCGCATGCGCAACGGCGATGGCATCGGTCCCGTACTCTACGATCACCTCGGCGACATCCTCCACGCCATGGGCCGCGCGGCGGAAGCCGGCGACGCCTGGCGCGCCGCGCTGCGCGAGGACCCGACCCTCATCCCGATTCAGGAAAAACTCCACCGTACCCGTCCATGATCCCTCGTCACGTTCTCGCCCTGCTGCTCCTCCCCGCCGCCATGCTGTATGTGGGATGTACCGGCGCCTCCCGTCTGTCCGATGACGCGACGTTCGACGACGTGCGCCGCCGTGTGGAAGCCCGGAATGCGAATGTCCGTGCGCTGTCGGGCGAGGGACGCATCTCGATCGACACACCCGAGATCGGCAATTCCGGCAGTGTCGGCGTGCGGCTCTCCAAGCCCGACAGCCTGCTGATCGACATCACGGGACCTTTCGGCGTGGGACTCGCACGCGGCCTGGTCACCTCGAGCGCGTTCACCTTCTACAACCAGTGGGAGAACACGGTGCTCGAGGGCGCAACCTCGGTCGAAAACATGCGGCGCGTGCTGCGTTTCCCGATCGCGTTCGCCGATGTGCTTGACGTGCTCAGCGGTACGGTCGGCTTCCGCGGGGCGGCTGAGGCGAGCCCGGTGGTGTCGGTCGATGGTGGCACGTGGACGGCGGTCTATCCCACATCCCAGGGCACCATCGAATACGTGGTCGAGATCGGCTACGAGGCGGTCACACGCGTGACGCGCCGTAATGCGCAGGGCGAGATGCTCGAGATGATCCAGTTCAAGGATTTTCGGCGCAAGGGCGGACTCTACATGCCTTCGGTCGTGTCGATCGTGCGACCGCTCAGCGAAGAGAGCCTCACGCTGGTCTACGAACGGACGACGCTCAACGACCTGCCGCTCGATTTCACGTTCAAGGTTCCCCGCTCGGCGACGAAGATTTCGATGTGACGCGTCCGGGGGCCGCGCAGCATCAGACAGGGACCTCCGCGCGCGCATCGGTCGAGAAGAGCTGGGGGCTGCCCCCCGTGTGCAGAAACACGACCGTCGCGTCGTCATCGAATTCCCCGTTGCGGCACATCCCCACCAGCGCGGCTGCGGCCTTGGCCGTGTAGACATCGTCGAGCACGATGCCCTCGCGCCTCGCGAACAGACGCTGCGCCTCACGTCCCTCGCGCGACGGCACCGCGTAGGCCTCCCCGATCCACCGCTCGTCGACCATGACCTCGGGACTCGTTGCGCCCGCATCCCCCCTCCACTCCGTCAGTGCAAGTGTTTCAGATCTCAAACTCCGAATCTCGTCGGCGAGCTGTGCCTCCGACTTCGCGACCGCGATGCCGTGAATGCGTCCCTGCCATCCGGCCAGCGCGGCCCCGGCCAGGAGTCCCGCCTGCGTGCCCCCCGACGAGGAGGCATGCACGATGTCGGTGATTTCGACACCTGCGTGTTCGGCATCCGCCAGTAGTTCGAGCATGCCGTGCACATAGCCCATGGCACCGACGGGCGTTGATCCCCCGATCGGCATGTGCCACGGCTTCCGATCGTGGTTGCGCAGTGCCTGTGCGAGCGAGGCGGCCGCGTCCTCCCACTCGTTCCAGTCATCACCTTCCACCAGCGAGAGCTTCGCACCGAAGAGTGCATCAAGCATGAGATTGCCCGATCGCGACGTGGCGGCATGCGTGCCTCCGAGCACGAGGTGGCAGGGCAGGTGCTCGCGTGCGGCGTAGGCCGCGGTCATGCGGCAGAAATTCGACTGCACGCCGCCCGTGGTGATGATGTCGGTGGCACCGGCGGCGACGGCCTCGCCGATCAGGAAATCCAGCTTGCGCGTCTTGTTGCCGCCGAAGCCGAAACCCGTCAGATCGTCGCGCTTGCACCAGATGCGCGCATCGAGAAACGCCGACAGCGCGTCGAGGTGGTGAAATGGCGTCGGCACCAGCGAACGGTGCAGGCGCGCCATGCGGGGCAGGAGGGCGTGTGGCATGCGGCGCTCGGTGTGTGGAAGCACAAATATACATCCCTGCGCGAGGCATCGGACATCTTCGTATCTTTCTGTCGCACCAAGTTGAAGGACTTCCCCCGTGGCATCCGAACATGATCCCGGCTCCCGCACCACTGGCGGACCCGGACACCAGATCCCCGACTCCTCCCCTGCCGCCCCTTCGATGGGAAGCGACCAGAGCGCCAATCCCATGCGCATCGGCAACACGCTCGCGATGGTCTCGATCGTGTATTCGGCCATCCTGATGGGCGCCGTGCTCTTTCATGTCGTCGTCTTCATCCTCCATGAATTCGATGCGATGGAACCCGTGTTCGCCGATCCCTTCCTGTTCATGGCCGTCGATCTGGCCATGGCCTGCGCCAGCATCCTCGTCGCCGTACGCACCTATGCCCGGCAGCTCGAAGCGGCCGCTGCATGTGGGACGGATGTCGAACGGCTGCGCGCCTGGTCCGTTGCCAACATCGTGCGACTGGCCATCCTCGAATTTCCGATGCTGCTCAACGCCGTGGCCATGCTCCTGACCGGCTCGCTCTGGTTCGGATCGATCTTCATGGCCCAGCTCGCCGTGCTCTTCATGATGGTGCGTCCCACCGAATCGCGCCTTCGCACCGAACTGGGGTTGCGGGGCTGAAACAGCATTCCCGGGCAGCTTCTGCATGCCCCATGCAACTCTTGCATGGGTGCCCGCACCCGATCCCTCGAAATCCTTAGAAATCGTCATTCCCGGCATCTCGCAGCCGTTGGCACGATCCATGCATCTACGAAGACGCTTGGAGTCTTTGCCATATTCGTAGACCATCATGAGAAATGACCGGATCACCCGGCTGCCGGCCCGGCATGCAGAACTCACGGAAGTGAGACGGGTTTCCGCATTGCGACGGATCGCGCGGGCACTGCATCGCAGCGAGGCACGATTTGAGAACGCGTTCGAGAATGCACCGATCGGCATGGCCATTGTCGCGCTCGATACACATGTGCAGCAGGCCAACCAGGCCTTCGCCTCCATGCTGGGATATTCACGACAGGAACTCGTGGGAATGGCGGTGGCCGACTTCACACACCCCGAGGATCTCGAGCTGGACCTCGACAACGCGCGGAAGTTGCGTGATGGCGAGATTTCGTTTTATGAACTGGAAAAGCGGTATGTGCGCAAGGACGGCCGCGTCGTCTGGGCCACGCTGAGCGGCTCGCTCGTGCGGGATGAGAACGGCAGGCCCGACTACTTCATCGCGCAGGTGCGCGATATCGAAAACCGGCGGCGGATCGAACGGGATCTGATCGCAGCAAGGGATGCGGCCGAGGCGGCCGTGCGGGCACGCTCGGAGTATCTGGCCGTCATGAGCCATGAAATCCGCACGCCGATGAATGGCGTGATCGGCATGACCGACCTTCTGCTGGGAACCGAACTCAGTACCGAACAGCGCGAGTACGTCGAGACCATCCGCTTGAGCGGCGACTCGATGCTCTCGCTGATCAACGACATCCTGGACTTCTCGAAGATCGAGGCGGGACGCCTGGATCTGGATTTCACCCGCTTCGGCCTGCGCGCCTGCATCGAAGATGTCATCGACGTTTGTTCGCCACGCGCGATGGAACGCCAGCTGGATCTGCTCTACCTGATCGACGCCGACGTCCCCGACGGAATCATCACCGATCGCAACCGCCTGCGGCAGATCCTCATGAACCTCGTCGGCAATGCGATCAAGTTCACCGACGTGGGCGAAGTGTTCGTCGGTGTCTCGTGCCGCAACAGATCCGAACACAGCATGCTGCTGGAGTTCTCCGTGCGCGACACGGGCATCGGCATCGACGCGGCCGACCACGACAAGCTGTTCCGCAGCTTCTCGCAGGTCGACAGCTCGACGGCGAGACGACATGGGGGCACGGGACTCGGCCTCGCGATCTGCGAACGCCTGACCACCTTGCTTGGGGGTCGCATCTCCGTCGACAGCGCCATCGGCCGCGGCTCCACCTTCACATTCACCATCGAGGCGCGCATCGACACCGAGGCACAGCAGACTCCCGCCGTGCAGCATCCCGATCTGGCGGGCAGGCGCGTACTCATCGTCGACGACAACGAAACCAATCGTCGTGTGCTCTCGCTACAGTGCCGCCGCTGGGGCATGCGCACCGGAAGTGCCGCATCCGGCAGCGAGGCGCTGCGCCTGATCGAGCAGGGTGAGCAGTACGAACTCGCACTCATCGATCTGCACATGCCGGGCATGGACGGTGTTTCCCTCGCGCACGAACTTCGGCGCCTGCAGAGTCGCATTCCCATGGTCATGCTCAGTTCCGGGCACACGGTGGCCGACATCGTGCCGGAAGGACTCTTCACCTCGATCGTCACCAAACCCATCAAGCAAGTTCAACTACTCGATACAATCATGGAAGCTCTCACCGGCGCCGCGCGATTCAAGCGTGCACTGGCTCCGCGCATCACGCTTGACCGTACCCTGGCCACCCGCATCCCCATCTCGATTCTCGTCGCCGAAGACAATCCGGTCAATCGCCGGTTGGCCGAGCGGATCCTCGAGCAGATGGGCTACACCGTCGCACTTGCGGAAAACGGCCGCGAAGCCGTCGATCTCGTGCGTGCCGGATCGTTCGACCTCGTGTTCATGGACGTGCAGATGCCCGAGCTCGACGGCATCGACGCGACCATGGAAATCCTCACCGATGCGAACGGCCGCCGTCCCTTCATCGTTGCCATGACCGCCAACGCGATGGATCGCGACCGCCAGCTCTGCCTCGAGTCGGGCATGGACGACTACATCAGCAAGCCGATTTCCATCGACGACATCCAGCGCGTCATCACCACCTGGGGCACGCGCGCGCTCGACGTCGCCACCGTCCTGATCTGACTGTGCGCGGGGACGGACGTTCGCGTCCGTCCTCGCAATCCCTCAGTACACCCGCACCACCCGCGACCGCAGGTCCTTCCCGTGACGGATCGTCACGACGAACGATCCCGTTGCAGACGCTTCCCAACGCAGCCTCGTCACCCCACCCACCGCTGCATGCATCCCGGCATCGACAAGCCGACCGGTCGCATCCCACACCATCACATCCACCATCCCTTCGAATCCGTGCGCAAGCACCAGCATGCCCGGCGCTGCGAGCGGCTGTGGCCAGACATCCATGCCGGAGGAGGGGAGGGGAGGAGGCGTGCGCGCCGACACGGTGCGCACGCGCAGGTCGGCAACGCGCGGCATGTGATCGGAAGCGACCTCGACGTCGAGGCTGTCGACGCCGAGCGCGGCGCGTTCGGCGGGCGTGAATTCGTCGCTGCGTACGACGAGGTGGTGGGGAATTTCAAGGGTGCCCGCGGTGAAGAGGATGTAGTCGAGGATGCCGGGGGTGTAGGTGCCGGTGGGGTTGTTCCACGTCGTCGCGAAGAGGCTGCGCGGCGAGCGGCTGTGGAGCACGGCAAGCGGTGCCGTGCCCCGGTCGGGCGCAAATGGCGAGCCGTAGCGTAGCGTGTCGACGATGGCACCGGTGACGAGGGTCTCGAGCTGGCGGGCGTCTCCGACGAGGTTGAAGTCGCCGGCGAGCACGACCGGAACGTCGGACTCGAGGCGCATGCGCGCTCCCGGTGCGCCGCGCATCGCATCACGCAGAAAGCCGATCACGCCGTCGGCCTCGCGCTGCCGTTCGGCATCGGCGTCGCAGCAGCGCAGATGCATCGCGAGCACGCAGAGGCGACCCCCGTCCGGCCTGCGCAGCAAAAACGCACTTTCGCGATAGTTCGACTGCACCGCAACGGCCTCCTCGATCGGCAGGTGGCTGACGAGCACGTTGCCCGCATCGACCTTCCGCGCCTGCCACGTGCGTCCCGTCGGCGCCGGCAGCGCGCCGTTGACGAACGCGAGCACCTGTGTGGACGTATGGTCGAACACTTCGTTGAACACGATCACATCGGGCATGATCGCGCGCAGAAGCCTGCCGTAGGCGGGAGCACGCGCGGCATCCATCATACCGCTGAACGCGGTGTTCCATGAGAGGAGGCGGATCGTGCCCGGCGCGGGCTCGAGACCGAGGGGCGGGACGGGATCGAAGGCATCGGTGTGGAAGCCGTACGCGACGTGGGCCGTGCCGTCGGGCAGCCGGTCGGACGCATCCACAAGTGCGATGCGAATGTTCTGACCGGCGAAGAGCGCACGTCCGTTGACGACGGTCGAACGCCGCAGTGCGAGTTCGAAGCGGGTGGATGTAATCGAGGGAGCGGGGATGATGCCGATGTCGGCATGCTTGACGGATTTCGAACTGCCGCCGAGCACGACCGTGCCGCTGCGCTGTCCGAAGCGCCAGACGAGTTCGGCGCCGACGGTGCCGTTGCGCGTGCCCGTGTTTTCGTTGGCGTCGCTGTCGATCCACAACTGCAGCCCATTGCCTTCCTGCAGCAGCACGGGACGCACGGTCTCGAATGCGATGTACAGCCAGTCGTCGTCGTTCTCGACCCACAGCGAGACCAGGTCGATGCCCGCAGCACCCGCGTCGCCCACGGCGTCGCGGTGGAGCGGGGGAGTGTTCCAGTCGTCGAACTGGCCGTCGATGGCGGGACGCTGTTGCGCCCTTGCCTGCAGCATGCACAGCAGCAGCGCGACCGCCACAACGCACCCACGAAGAAATTGCGTCATAGATTCCATCCCCAAATCTACAGAAAGGAGGGTGGACGTCCTCGTGAAAGGAGGGTGGACGTCCTCGTCCACTCTTGACGGATGCTCAGTGGGTCAGGGTGGACGAAGACGTCCACCGACCTTTCTGGTGGACGAAGACGTCCACCGACCTTTCTTCTACCGAAGGATCGGGCGGGCCAGAATGCCGCGCGAGGTGTGAAGTCGAAGGTGATAGCATCCGCGCAGCAGCCCCGTGAGATCGAACTGCACGGTATGCGCACCGGGCGCGACGGCATCATGACGCTGCACCACGCGGCCGAGCAGATCGATGAGATCGATGCGCACCGACCCTGCCGCCGTGTACGGAACGGTCACGACACCAGCAACCGGTTGTGGATACGGCTCGCCAATCCAATACAGGAGATTCGGATCCGGCACTCCTGCATGCGTCGGCCGCGCCGCGCGCGCAAGCAACGCACGTCCGCTGCCCGCGGCGACAAGTCGCGCGGCGCTGCGAACATCGTCCACTGCAAGCGCATAGATGGCGCAGGTCGACGGACGCTCGCCGCGACGCCAGGTCGCACCGCCATCGAGGGATTCGAGCAGGGATCCGTCGTTGCACGCAACGGTCATGACAGGCGTGTCGGGCGACGTGGTGCGGGCGGCATCGAGATGCAGCAGCACGCTCCATGCGAATCCGCCCGTCGCGAAGGTGTCGGGCACGACGATCCAGCTGCGATCGGGACGCTGCAGCGCAATGCGCGGTGGGGCTGCGAGGTTGAAGGGATTTCCGCCGGCGGTGAGGATCCAGTCTCCCGCACCGGTCTCGAGTGCCGCCACATCGTGCGGAAGAAAGGGCAGCGACTGCGTCGCGGTCCACCCCCCGCCGAAGTCGGTCGAGACGAGCAGGGATCCCTGTGTGAGCGGACTGTACGCCGTCGCCAGCAGCACGGCATCTCCCGATGCGCGGCGCAATGCGGCGAGTCGCCATACGAAGGCGGTGGCGTTGGTGTAGGCGGTTTCCCAGGTGAGACCCGCATCCGTACTGCGCACGATCACGCCGTCGGGCAGCGCGACGCCGCCATGTGCGACCGCGCTGGATCCCCCGCACGCAACCACCGTGCGCGGATCGGCCCACGCCAGCGCGTACAGCGCCCGTTGCGAGAATCCCGCCAGCCGTTGCGCCGACCAGCTCGCTCCCCCGTCGATCGACCGGGCGACGGTGCCGCTGTCTCCGGCGACGACGGCAAGCGATGGAGAGGCGAAGCGCGCGGCGTAGAGATCCACCCTGCCCGCGATGTCGACGGACACGACGCTCTGCGCACCGTCGGTGCTGCGATAGGCTGCGCCATCCTCGCCCACGGCGAGCAGGAGGTTGCCGCGCATGTCCACGCCATAGAGACTGCTGTCGCCGCCGCAGGTCAGCGCCGGTGCGAGCCGCATCCACTGCGCGTCGGCCGGTGCGGACATGAGCAGCAGGCCGCACAGTGCGGCGAGCACAGCGCCCGCGCGTCGAAGCCCTGTCAGATCCACCATCCCTAAATCTACAGAAAGGAGGGTGGACGTCCGCGTCCACTCTTGACGAATGCTCATCGGATCGTGGTGGACGAGGACGTCCACCGGCCTTTCTGGTGGACGCGGACGTCCACCGACCTTTCTGGTGGACGAGGACGTCCACCGACCTTTA
>JAEYUG010000124.1 GCA_023432805.1 Bacteroidota bacterium
GGCCGTAGCGCCGCAGGCCGTAGCGCCGCAGGCCGTAGCGCCGCAGGCCGGAGCGCCGCAGGCCGAAGCGCCGCAGGCCGAAGCGCCGCAGGCCGAAGCGCCGCAGGCCGAAGCGCCGCAGGCCGAAGCGCCGCGTGACGAAGCCTTGCTTGACGAACCGCGCATCCGAGAGCTGATCGCCATGGATGCAGGCGATCCCAGCCCCATGTACGCCGAATTGCTCGACATCTTCGCCGAGCAGACCGTCGACATTCTCGACGCACTCACTTCCGCACATGACGCACACGATGCCGAACGCTGCGCACGCGAAGCGCACAAGCTGAAAGGATCCGCCGCCAATCTCGGCATGATTGCGCTCGCTGCGCGCTGCTCGGCGCTGCAACGACTCTACGGCAGTTCCACGCATGCGGTGCGGGCCGGCGATCTCGCTGAAGTGCGCATGCTCTGTCGCACCTCGCTCGCCGCCGCACGCGCACTACTTCAGTAAGCGCCCGACGACACACACAACGGGCGCCGGGTGTGGGACGCAGATTTCCCCCACGCGAGAGGAACATCGCATCCATCGTCGCGTTTATCTGTCAGGGCTTCATCCTCCGTCTCGATCCAATCCTTCTGGAGCAACCGTGCGCTCGATCATCCGTACCTTGGTCCTCGCGGCCGTCACCATCCTGACCATCACTGCTGCGGCGCATGTCGTGCCGGCATCCACACCACACATGAGAGGAGGCAGCATGGCCGGTCCCGAATGGTACACGGCCATGTGGCAGCGCGTCGACAGCCTGGCCGGCATCGAGCAGCCGAAGTCGGCGCTCGCCCTTGTCGTCGACATTGCGCGCCGCGCCAGGACCGAAGGCAACCGTCCGCAAGTGATTCGCTCCACCGCCTACCGCATCGCCCTCGCCGCCGAGACCACCGACACGGGCGAGCTGCTGCTCGTCGACGAGCTGCGCCGCGAGATCGCCACCGCCACCACGCACCCCGAGCGCGCGATCTGGCAGTCGGCACTTGCGTACTTCTTCGCCAACCACCTCACGCGGAACCTGTGGAACATTGGGCAGCGGACGCGCACCAACGACACGGCGTCAGGGGACTTCCGCACCTGGGATGTGCAGCGCTTCGTCGACACCACGCGCGCGCTCTACCTCGCATCCCTCACCCCTGCGACCGCATTGCAGAACACATCCGTTGCTGCGTGGTCCGACATCCTCATCAAGGGTGTCGACACCGAGCGCCTGCGTCCGACGATGTATGACGTGCTCGCGCATCGCGCACTCGACTTCTTCATGACCGACCTGGCACGTCTGCCCGGCGCCTCCGATGCCTTCGAGCTCACCGACGCCGCGGCGCTGGGCGATGCGCGCAGCTTCGCCGCGCTCGCGTTTGCGGGTCCCGATGGCGACCAGCTCATCACGGCGCTCGGCGTGCTGCAGGAACTCACGCGCTTCCACATGAAGGATGAGGATCCCGACGCCGGCATCGATCTCGAACTGGTGCGGCTCGGCTTCGTTCGGGGGAAGCTGCGGCACGACGAGAAGGACACGTTGTACTTCCAGGCACTCGAGCGCATCGCGCGCGCGCATGCCGTGCGGCCGATCGCAGCCGAGGCGGGATATCGCATGGCCTTGTACCTGCGGCAGCAGGGGGACCTTGTCCGCGCCTACGATCTTGCCGGGCAGTGGGCCGAGCGGCACCCCGGCAGCATGGGTGCGTCAAACTGCCGTGCACTGCAGCGGCAGATCACCCAGCGCTCGCTCGCGATCGACATCGAACGCACCACGCCGCCCGACCGGCCGGTGATGGTGAGCACGGCGTTCCGCAATCTCGAGCGCGTGTACTTCCGGATCGTGCGCGATGGAATGGACGACGACGACCGGACCCCCTCCCGGTATCGCGGTCGCTACGGTTCCGACGAAGAGCAGATGCGCCGGCTGCTTGCGGCGCCGGCGGTCGAGCAGTGGAGCGTGCGGCTGCCCGAGGAACGCGACTACAAAGAGCATCGCGTGGACCTGCGCGCCCCCGCCCTGCCACTCGGTCGTTACCTGCTCATCGCCAGCACCCGTGCGGATTTCGCACTCGACAGCACCACGATGATGTATGCCCCACTCACCGTCACCCGTCTCAGCCTGCACACGCAGCGCCTGCACAACGGATCCCTCGAGGGACGGGTGGCCGACATCGAGAGCGGCGCATTGCTCGACGGCGTGCGCGTGCTGCTGCGCTCGGAGTCGTGGTCCTCGCAGCGTTCGCGATGGGAGCGCACCGCCATCGGCGAGCGCACGACCGATCGGGAAGGAGGCTTCCGTATCGAGGCCGGCGGCGACGGACGTTCGGTGCTTGTCACGCTCGCCCGGGGCCGCGACACGCTGGTCGTGCCTGAGCAGATCAGCGCCTGGCGCGCGGGCCGTCCGCAGACGACCTTCCGCACCCTGTACTTTACCGACCGCGCGATCTACCGTCCCGGCCAGACCATCCACTTCAAGGGCATCACGCTGCGCGCCGACGGCGACAGTGTGCGCTACGACGTGGTTTCAGGCGAGCGCACGACGGTCACCTTTCACGACGTGAACCATCAGAAGATCAGCGAGCAGACATTCACGACGAACGCATACGGCAGCTTCGCCGGCACCTTCACCGCACCCGCGGGCGTGCTGACCGGTGTGATGACGATCCGCAGCGCGTACGGCTCGGCGCAGGTGCGCGTCGAGGAGTACAAGCGACCGACCTTCGAGGTCACCTTCGACGCAATGACGGATGCCGTTGCCCTCGGCGGCGAGGTACGCAGCCGCGGCCGCGCCGTCTCGTACGCCGGTGCCGCGCTCGACGGCGCCACCGTCGCATGGCGTGTGCAACGCCGCGCGCGCTATCCCTTCTGGTGGTGGTGGTGGCGTCCCATGCCCGCAAGCGGGGCGCAGGAGATCGCCTCCGGCACCGCGACCGCGGGCGCCGACGGCAGCTTCGAGATCCGCTTCACCGCGCGGCCCGACCGCTCGGTCGACGCCGACGACCTGCCCGTCTTCACCTATGAGGTCACCGCCGACGTCACCGACATCAACGGCGAAACCCGCTCGGGCTCGACGAGCGTCAGCGCCGGGTACACCGCGCTCACACTCGATGTGGATGCGCCACAGATGATGGATGGAAACCGCGACGCCGGCATCGTCGCACTCCGGGCGGCAACCCTCAACGGCGCGCCACAGTCCGCCATCGGAAACCTCCGCGTCGAACGCCTTCGTGCCCCGTCGCGCATCCTGCGCGAGCGCATGCTGCCCGCACCGGATCTGTGGATGCTCGACGCCCGGGAGTACGCGGCGGCGTTCCCGCACGACGCGTACAAGGACGAAGCGAACGAAGACACATGGAGCGTCGAGCACGCAGCCCTCGCGCGCGAGGTGCGCATCGACACCACGGGCGTCGACAGCGTGCGGCTCGGCCGGCTCGCGCCCGGCCGCTACCGCCTCGTGTTCGCGGTGAAGGATCCTTCTGGACGCATGCTCGAACAGAAGCGCTTCTTCACCGTGTACGACCGCAGCTCGTCGACGCCCGCCGTCGCGCAGCCGGTCGTGTACGCACCCGTCGCGCTCACCTGCGAACCCGGCCAGACGGCGCGCTTCGTCTGGGGTACCGGATATCCGGATGCGAAAGTCCTGTATCAGCTCGTCGTCCGCAACCGCGTCGTCGCACGGGAGTGGATCACCTTCGACGCCGAACAGCGTGTGTTCGAGATTCCCGTCACCACCGCCATGCGCGGTGGAGCGACGGCACTGCTGAGCTTCGTGCGGGCGGGACGCCTGCACCAGACGCAAGTGCCGATCGAGGTACCATGGACGAACACGAAACTCACGGTCGAGACCGCGACCTTCCGCGACAAGCTCACGCCCGGGGCGCAGGAGGAGTGGCGCATCACGGTGCGCGGTGCGGGCGGCGCCGTCGTCGCCGCCGAGATGGTCGCGGCACTCTACGATGCCTCGCTCGATGCGATCACGCCGCATGGGTGGAGCGGATTCACCTGGCCGCACACGGGCGGCATACCGGTGATGGAGAGTCCCACCTTCAGTCTCGCGCCCGTCTCGCAGTGGTACCGCTCCTTCACCGAGTCCCTCTCGATCTCGACCCCCGTCTACGACCGGCTCAACCTCTTCCTGCTCGAGGAGGGAGGCGCCGCATGGGGCTATGGCTACGGCCGTGGCACACGGCGCTACGCGGTCGCCGCACCGATGATGATGAAGAGCGAATCGCGTGATGCGTCCACTGAGTCATTTCTTGCTCTCAGTGCGGAACCCGTCGATGAAGAGCGCAGGAAGAACGCCACCGACGGTGACATGGGTGCGCGCGAGGATGAGTCCGCCGGCACCACCCCCGGCTCCACCAACGGCGGCGGCGCCCTGCAGGTGCGACGCAACTTCGACGAGACGGCCTTCTTCTTCCCCCAGCTCGCACTCGACGAGCGCGGCGACGTGGTGCTGCGCTTCACCATGCCCGAGGCGCTCACGCGCTGGCGCCTGCTCGCCTTCGCGCACACCCCCGCGATGCACACGGGCATGCTCGAGCGCACGACCGTCACCCAGAAGGATCTCATGGTCACGCCGAACGTCCCACGCTTCCTTCGGCACGGCGACGAGATCACCATTGCCGCGAAGATCGCAAACCTCTCCAGCGCAGCACTCTCCGGCAGCGCCGTACTCTCGCTCTTCGACGCCGTGACGATGCAGCCGCTGGATGCGCGTTTCGGTCTCCTCACGCCCGCGCATGCGTTCAGCGTCGATGCCGCACGCAGCACGATGGCGCAGTGGACGATCACCGTTCCCGACGGACTCACGGCCATCGTCTACCGCATCACCGCTTCCACCGGCACCGCCAGCGACGGCGAGGAGGCCGCGCTCGCGGTGCTTCCCGACCGGATGCTCGTCACCGAATCGCTTCCCCTGCCGGTGCGCGGCAACACGACACGCTCCTTCCGCTTCGAGAAGCTCCTTGCAGCGAGCGCTTCCCCCACCCTTCGCCATCAGTCGCTCACGCTCGAGATGACCTCGAATCCCGCCTGGTACGCGGTGCAGAGCCTGCCGTATCTGATGGAGTTTCCCCACGAGTGCGCCGAGCAGATCTTCAACCGGCTCTACGCGAACAGCATCGCCACGCACATCGTCGAGAAGGATCCGAAGATCCGCCGCATCTTCGACCAGTGGCGCGGCACGGATGCGCTCGCCTCGAATCTCGAGAAGAACCAGTCGCTCAAGGCGGCATTGCTTGAGGAAACGCCCTGGGTGCTGGCCGCGCAGAGCGAGAGCGACCGGAAGCGCCGGGTGGGACTGCTCTTCGAGTTCAACACGATGCGGATGCAGCGCGATGCCACCCTGCGGAAGCTGGCGCAGGCGCAGGCGGCGAACGGGGGCTGGTCCTGGTTCGCGGGCATGCCCGAGAGCCGGCACATCACGCAGTACATTCTGTCGGGATTCGGACACCTCGAGGCGATGGGCGTGACGCTCGACGATCCGCGCGTTGCGCAGATGATCGAGCGCGCCGTGGGGTATGTCGACGGCGAGATGGCCGATGCGTACGCCGAGCTGAAGCGTCGCGAGAAGACGCTCGATCCCGCACGGGAGTGGATTTCATACCTCGACATCCAGTATCTGTACGCGCGCAGCTATGTTCTCGCCGCGCATCCCGTCGCGCGCGAGCATCGCGAAGCGGTGGAGTTCTGGCTCGCACAGGCGCGCCGCTTCTGGCCGAAGCGCACGCTGATGATGCAGGGTATGATCGCGCTCGGACTGCAGCGCTTCAAGGATGCGACCACGCCCGGCGTGATCGTGACCTCGCTGCGCGAGCGTGCGCTTTCTTCTGACGAACTCGGCATGTACTGGAAGCAGCAATCCGGCTGGTGGTGGCACGAGGCGCCGATTGAGACACAGGCGCTGATGATCGAAGTGTTCGACGAGATCGCGCGCGATCGCGCCGCGGTCGAGGAGATGAAGATCTGGCTGCTCAAACAGAAGCAGGTGCAGGATTGGAAGACGACCATCGCCACGGCCGAGGCCACGTACGCTCTGCTGCGTCGGGGATTCGACCTGCTGGCCAGCGACCGATTCGTGGAAGTCTCGCTCGGCGGAAAGGTTTACGATCCGCGTGCAGGTGGCGATGCGGTCGAGGCGGGCACAGGCACGTATCGTCACACGTGGAGTGCGCCCGAGATCACGCCGCGCATGGGTGAGGTGACGGTGCGGAAGTCCGACGACGGCATCGCATGGGGCGCGCTGTACTGGCAGTACTACGAGAAGCTCGACCGCATCACACCGGCGAAGACGCCGCTTGCGATCGAGAAGACCCTGTATCGGAAGACCGTGTCACCGAAGGGTCCTGTACTCGAACCCGTCACCGCCGAGCGCCCGCTGCGTGTCGGCGACGTGCTGGCCGTGAAGCTCGAGATCCGCACCGACCGCGACATGGAGTACGTACATGTAAAGGACATGCGCGGTGCGGGGGTGGACCTGATCAACCAGACGAGCGGCTACCGCTGGCAAGGCGCGCTCGGCTATTACGAGGCCCCGCGCGACGCGTCGGTGAACTTCTTCGTGCACTGGCTGCCGAAGGGTGTGCACGTGTTCGAGTACACCCTGCGCGTGACCCATGCCGGCACCTTTTCGAACGGCATCTCGACCATCCAGAGCATGTACGCACCCGAGTTCGCTGCCCACACCGCCGGCATCACCCTCCGCGTCGAGTAACGGAGGACGGACGCCCTCGTCCGTCATAGGAGGACGGACGCCCTCGTCCGTCATATACAACATCTGATTCTTGAACACTCTGAACCCAATGGACACAACGAACACCAACACCCCCCGCACCCTCGTCCTTGCCCTCATCTTCCTCTTCGCCTCCGGCTGCACCCTTGCACAAACCGACCTCCCCACCGGCCGCGTCATCGGCGTGAAAGACGGTGACACCGTCGTGCTACTCATCAACAAACGCGAAGTCACCGTCCGGCTCCAGGGCGTCGACTGTCCTGAGAAACGGCAGGCCTTCGGCGAACGTGCGAAGCAGTTCACCAGTGACTTCTGCTTCGGAAAGACCATCTCCCTCGACAGCACCGGCGTCGACCGCTATGGGCGTGTGCTCGGTGCCATCATCCTCGAAGACGGACGCAACCTCAACGTCGAACTCGTGCGTGCCGGCATGGCCTGGTGGTACAAGCGCTACTCGAAGGACGAAACCCTCGAGCGCCTCGAGAACGAGGCCCGTGCCCAGCGCATCGGTCTCTGGTCCGATCCCAACCCCATCGCCCCCTGGGACTTCCGCCGCGGTACCCGCACCGGCTCTTGACCCACTCTCGCTACATGCGGACACCCCCGCGACAATGTACACACGGCCGTTCATCGCTGGATGAACGGCCGCGGTGCGTGATGATGTGAAATCTGCCGTCTACTTCTCGTAGAAGTAGACGTAGAGCCGCAGTTTGGGATGATTGTAGTTGATCGAGCCGAGTCCCGTGATGAGCGTCGGCGGCGTGCCGGCATGCATCTGCATGAACGCTTCGGTGAGTTTCGACTGCACAGCCGCACCACTGATCTCGCCACCTGTGATGCCCATGCCCACCAGTTCCTCGATCGGGAAGTCGCGCACACCCAGGCGTATGTCGCTCGTCCAGTCGTCGTACACTCCGTGCGCCTCTGCCTGCATGGACACCACACGTTTCCCGTCTGTCGAGAGCGAGCCCGATACCGAACCGGTGTACGCTGTGCCACTGATGTTCCATGAATAGCTGGCGGAGAAGTTCATACCGCTCCAGACCAGCGGTCCGTACACCTGCGATCCGTAGTTCGAGCACACAACGTCCGAGATCGGTTCGTTCTGAGTCGACACGAGCGCACTCGTCGCATCCCCCATGTCCATGCCCTTCAGATCGATCATGAACTTGACATACCGTGAAACGACCGCGCGACCCATCACCTTCGCGACCGTCTCGTTCTTTGCGGCATCGACCACCGTGCAGGTCACCGTGAACTCCCCGGCCTCTTTGTACGTGTGCGCGACGCTGCTGTCGCCGTCGACCTTCACCACCCCAGTCCCGTCACCGAAATCCCATTCATACCGCGCCCGCGAAGGCTTCTCGCCGGCCGAGCGGACCGTGAACTCGATCTCCTGGTTCACACCACCCGTCGCGAGCATCGGGTCGATCCAGAAGGAGGACTGTGCCAGCTTGTACCAGTGCCAGCCAGCCCATTTCATCCTGCCCGAGTGCGTCTCCCTCCCCTTCACCCATAGGCCGATCAGCTTCGACTTCGCGTCCAGTTCGATCACACCGGCGGGATCCTTGATCTCGTACTCGTGAATCGAGGGAATCTCCTCATAGGTCACAAGGGAGAGTACCGTGCCTGCATTCTTCGGCTCGATCACGAAATCGACATCCGAAAACGGCAGGTACATGGTGTTCATCTTCGTCACGTCGAGCAACTCGACCCGCGGTCCGGTGGGATCCGACGCCGACCGTGCATAGACCGTGAACTCCGGCAACACGCCCTTGCCAATCGTCCCGGCACCCACTTTCGCCCAGATTCGGTCGACGTCCGCAAGGGGCGCGATCGTCGACAGCGGCGTGTAGAGAATCCGGTTGTAGTTGAACGAGATGCCCTGCTCCAACGCCGACGCGTTCGTCGACGACGTATACGCATCGAACTGCCCGGTGGACCGATCGAACCGCACCGTTCCCTTCAACCCCGGATAGTTCGGGTCATACACGTGAATCCTCCCCTCGCTCGCCGTGATCTCATACCCGAACGCCAGAATCGCATGCGCACCCGCAGAGGGATCCGTCGTCAGATCCACATACAAGGGCTGCGGCTGGTTCAGCACGAGCAGGCCGTAGCAGATATTCCAGAAATGCTCCTCGGCCGAGGCCTTCGCCAGCGTGTCGATCACCCCGCCGGTGTTCCAGTTCGTGCTCACGAACGCATGTTGCAGCTCCGTGACGAACTTCAACGCCGTGGCATCGTCCTGCCAGATCGTCGGCGTCGGAAACCACAGCGCGCTGTTGTCGAAGTGCGAGGCCACACGCAGCGAAGACGAGAAATTCCGATAGAAATACGCCGCTCCGATGCACATGCCCGCACAGTTTCCGTCGGTCACCACACTGCCGTCGTTGACGAACGACCAGCCGTTCTCCACCGGCTCGAAGAACGTATCGAATCTCCCACCCCCGACCAGCAGCTCCTTCTGGAAATCACTGACCACGATCAGCGAGAAATGCCGCACCGCCACCTCGAGAAATCCCACCCCCCGACGCAGCGTGGGAATACCCTCGAGCGTCCCCTTCGCCGCATCGTAGTAGAATGCCATGAGTCCCGCCCCCCCAGACGCGGCCGGCACGGGAATGCGCAGCGTCATCGTCCGCGC
>JAEYUG010000020.1 GCA_023432805.1 Bacteroidota bacterium
AGTGCGTCCTCATTTGGGAGAAACGTCAGAAGGTACGGCCATTCATAGTCAAGAATCTCATCGGTAGTCATAGGCCAAATCTACCGCATTCAGATCCCCAAGTCAAGTTCTTAAGTTAGCGCCTATGGTGGACGCCCTCGTCCGTCAGAAAGGTCGGTGGACGTCCTCGTCCACCAGTGACGGATGTTCAGTGCAACGGCGGCGCGACGCCGTCCCCCCACTCTTACCCCAACGCCACCAGCGCCGCGTCGATGCGGCGCAGGCAGGTCTCGCGCCCCAGCACGACCATCATCTCGAAGAGTCCCGGTGAGGCGCCCGCGCCCGTGAGCGCCAGGCGCAGGGGATGAATCACCTTCCCCGCACCGACCCCCTCACGCTCGGCATGCTCGCGCACGATGCGCTCGAGCGTCTCTGCATCGAAATCGCATGAAGCAAACGCCTCCCGCAACGCCCGCACATGCTCCGCCGTGCCCGGCTTCCACTGCTTGGCCACGACCTGCTCGTCGTATGCATCGGGATCGCGGAAGAAGTACCATCCCTTCTCGAACACGTCGGCAAGAAACACCATCCGCTCCTGCATCAGTCGCACGACATGCACGAGCCTTGCGTCGTCAACCTCGCCGATCCACTCCGGCTGATGCCGGTGTACGCGCCGCAGCAGCTCGTCTTCGGGCAGCAGCCGGATGTGCATGCCGTTCATCCACGCGAGCTTCTCCTCGTCGAAGACCGAACTCTTCTTGAGCAGACGCGTGGCGTCGAACTGCTCGACCATCTCGTCGCGGGTCATGATCTCGATGTCGTTGCCGGGACTCCACCCGAGCAGCACCAGAAAGTTGAACATCGCCTCGGGAAGGAATCCCTGCGACTGGTACTCGACCACCGAGGTCGCACCATGCCGTTTCGACAGGCGCTTCTTGTCCGGCCCGAGGATCAGCGGCACGTGCCCGAACATCGGAGTATCGTATCCGAATGCCTGATACAGCAGGATCTGCTTCGGCGTGTTCGACAGATGGTCGTCGCCGCGGATCACATGCGTGACGCCCATGTCATTATCGTCGACCACCACGGCCACCTGGTACACCGGCGTGCCGTCGCTGCGCAGGATGATGAAGTCGTCGATCTCTGCGTTCTGAAACTCGGTGCTCTCGTGCACGATGTCGTAGAACGTTGTCACGCCCTCGGGCACGCGGAAGCGCAGTACGCGCGGGGCGTCGGTGGCCAGGCGTCGGGCACGCTCGGAATCCGACACACGTAGGCACTGGCGGTCGTAGCGGTACTCGGTGCCTTCGTCGGTGGCTTCCGCACGGCGGGCGGCGAGTTCGTCGGGCGTGCACCAGCACCAGTAGGCGCGACCCTCGCGCTCGAGGCGCAGGCATTCGTCGCGGTGGTGATCGATGTGTTCCGACTGGATCCATGGCTCATTGTCCCAATCAAGGCCAAGCCATGTGAGTCCCTCGAAAATCGCCCGCGTCATCTCGTCGCTCGAACGGGCGCGGTCGGTGTCTTCGATGCGGAGGTAGAACTTCCCACCCTCGTGTCGGGCGAAGAGCCAGTTGAAGATGGCAGTGCGGGCGCCTCCGACGTGGAGGTGGCCGGTGGGACTCGGGGCGAAGCGGACGACGGTCTGACGTGACATGATTTCAGCGGAGTGCGAATGGCGTATCGGATATGGCGCGTTGCATGAACGCGTCGAACAAGCGAACAGGCAGTCGGGCTGACTGTCATCATAACTTACCGAGCAGGTCCGACATATCCATTCATTGGTGATCCTTCCAACTCACCCTCCTCCGATCGGAGCACACCATCGACCGGTTCTCCAGGTGGCGAAACTACACCCCCCGCGCGGCGCGCCAGGCGCGACGCATGATCACCACGAACACCACCAGCGCCAGCAGGCTGAAGAGGATGCCCCACACCAGGGCGGGCACACCGGTCATGGTCTGGAGGATGGTGGCGTCGGTCAGCCGGTGTTCGGTGGTGAGGAGGTCTTCCTTCACGTCGACCAGTGCGTAGAGGCATGAGACCGCACCCAGGTACTGCAGCGCAACCTCCAGCGGAAGCCGAGGCAGCCAGCGCGCTGCGGCGACAAGCGCGGCACCGGCCAGCGCGCCGAACACCAGCCCGAAGCCGTTGCGGATGTACGCAAGCGTCACACCAAGCACCAGCACACCGATGCCGGCGGCGATGGGACGCACGAGCCTCGCACGCTGCGCCCCCAGCAGGATCAGTCCGCCGAATATCATCGAACCGATGTAGCCGCTCGAAACCACGAGCAACGGCCATCCCCCCTGCGTCACGGCGAGTCCGCCGATCAGTTCGCTGATTTCGATGCGCACGATGCTGCCACCCGTGGCCACCGCCGCCAGACCATGTGCGAGTTCATGGAGCAGCACCACGAATACCTTGACGGGATAGAGCGCGATCGAATCCCACAAAAGAATCGAGGCGACGAGCAATGCGACGAGAATCCCGGTACGCAGACTCCGGTTGTGTGAAGTATCCATTGCGGAACATACGGAAAGGTGGGTGGACGTCCTCGTTCACTCGTCACGAATGCCCGGTGGGGGCGGGACGGACGAGGGCGTCCGTCCTCCCGAGCGTGCGTGCGTCAGCGTCCGTCCACCCGTGCTTGAGCGCGTCAACGAGGGCGCGTTCGGTACGATCGTAACGGACCGAGGTGAGGACGAGTCCCTTTGCAGGTGCCAGCCCGGCCAGACGCTTCCGCTCGGTGCCGTCGCGCACAGAGGCGATCGCGTCGACGGGCTGACGATGGGTGCCGATCTCCACTAGTGCTCCCATCAGACTCCGCACCATTCCATACAGAAACCTGTTCGCGCGAATGCGGAAAACGGAGCGCTCCTCCCCTTCCTCCCACGTGCACTCGAAGACGTGACACCAGCCGTGCACCAGTCTGGGAACGGCCTTCCCGATGCGCGTGTAGTCGTGCGCGCCGGGCAGTGTCGCGCAGGCGGCGCGTACGAGGTCGTGATCGATGCGCCATGGGACGAACCATGTATCGCGGCGATGCAGCGCGGTGGGGACGTGCGACACGGTGTAGGTGTAGGCGCGCGACGAGGCGGAGAAGCGGGCGTGCAGGTCGGGGGCGACGTCGCGTGCATCGCGCACAACAACGTCGTACGGCAGGTGTGCGTTCATCGCGCGCGCAAGCAGCGGGGGATCGAGACGGGTGACGAGATCCGCGTGGGCGCACTGTCCCGTGGCGTGCACGCCTGCATCGGTGCGTCCCGCCCCGTGCACACGTACGGGGGCACCGGTGATGCGCGCGAGTGCATCCTCGAGCACACCCTGCACGCTGCGCGCGCGGGACTGCAGCTGCCAGCCCGCGAAATCCGTTCCGTCGTATTCGATCGTGAAGAGTACGCGGCGCGCGGCGCCGGGCGCGATCTTGCGGTCCGGTGTCTGCGGTACGTCCGTGCCGTCGCTCATTCGAGCTGTCCCATCTCCCGTAGCACGCTCTGCAGCAGGTCGAACTCCTCTCCGATGTTGGTCATGGTTGCCATGGCGCGGTCGTAGCCCTCTTCGCTGACCTCCTGCGCGAGCTGCCGGCAGTGCGCGGCAAGGCGTGCGGCGCCCAGCATCGCACAACTTCCCTGAATGTTGTGGGCGAAGAAGGTAACCGCCCTCTGATCCCGCCGTGCGAGTGCCTCGGCGAGTTCGTGCATCTTGATGGGAATGTCCATCATGTACATGCGCACCACTTCGCGCAGCATCGTCGCGTCACTCTCGTTTTCGGGCGCAAGGTACTGCATGAGCACGCTGCGGTCGATGATTTCGACTTCATCCTCCGGGGGATTCTCGCGGCGCGCAGTGACGGCGACCACGGCACGTGCCATGGTGTCGCGCAGCTGCTGGGGATCGATGGGTTTGCCGATGAAGTCGTTCATACCGGCATCGAAGCAGAACTGGCGGTCCGATGCGAGGGTGTTCGCGGTGAGGGCGATGATCCATGGCCTCGCGCTCGGCTTGTAGCGGCGGTGGATTTCCCGTGTAGCCTCGAGGCCGTCCATCTCCGGCATCTGTACATCCATCAGCACGATGTCGTAGGCCGTGCGCGTCAGGGCGGCGAGTGCCTCCACCCCGTTGCCGGCGACGTCGGCGAAGTACCCGTATCGTCCGAGGATGTTCAGCGCGACCTTCTGGTTCATGATGTTGTCCTCCACCAGCAGCAACCGCACGAATGTACCCTGTTCGGATTCATCACGGGATTCCGGGAAGGACAGCACCGCGCTCAACGCCTCATGCAGACGGGGCACGCCCAGGGGCAGCGCAACTCCCTCGTGGAAGCCGCCGGTGGCGCGCAGAAGGCGGATCACAGGCACACCGAGCGCAACGAGTTCGTCGGGCATGTCGTCGGGCGACGAGACGAGAGCGAGTACGACATCGGCGACTTCCCCCGAACGGATACGGCTCACCGCCCCATCGCGTGTGGTCGGAATCGTCGACATCCCCCAATACCGCAGCACGACCGACAGCACACGGTGCTGCAGGGCATCAGGAAGGATGCAGAGCGCCGTACGTCCCGAGAGATGTTCCTGCCGCGGCGCACGATACGCGAACGCGCCCCCGCAGTCGAGCATGGGCAGGACCGCATCGAAGACGCTGCCGACCCCGGGCGTGCTCGTCACGTCGAGACGACCGCCGAGCGCGGCGCAGAGTCCGCGTGCGATCGGCAGGCCGAGTCCCGCCCCCGGATGCCTGCGATGCAGGCTGGTATCCAGTCGGGAAAAGGGCTCGAACACATCGCGGATCCGGCTGGGCGGGATGCCCGGTCCCGTATCGCGCACTTCGAAGTGGAAGCTGTGCCTGCCGTCGGGCTCCTCGCTCGCGTGCACGCTGAGCAGCACCTCGCCATCGGCGGTGAACTTGATCGCGTTGTCGACAAGATGGCGGAGGATCTGCTTGAGCCGCAGCATGTCGCCCTCGACCAGCGCGGGCGTGGCGGGTTCGATCAGCACGGCGAAGGAGATGCCCTTCGACGCGGCCTCGGGGGCAAGCACGCCCGCCACATCGTCGACGCATTCATGCAGGTTGAACTCATGCACCACCGGCGCGATGTCGCCGCTCTCGAGCGCGGTCAGATCGAGGATGGAGTCGATCAGCGACAGCAGCACGGTGCCGCTCGATCGGATCGAGGCGGCGTATTCATGCTCGGGCTCGGGGAGCGGGGATTCCAGAAGAAGGGTGGCCATGCCGAGTATCGCATTCAGCGGCGTTCGGACTTCGTGGCTGAGCACGCGAAGAAACAGCTCGCGCCTTCTGATCTCCTCTTCGGAAAGTGGCGCGAGGTGGGTGGGGAGGTTCGGATCTGTCGACATGGGGGGCGGTGGCCGTACCATCATAAAAAACACGAATCCATCGTCAGATGCAAACCCCGGGAACTGGTGTCCCATGAAAAAAGTTCTAATATTTGTAGCTGTTCAATCACATTCAGGATCTTCATGCCCCGCAAACTGTACTCGAAGACAGGCTCGAGTTGCCGCGTCCATTTCGAACTCCCCGCAGACGTCGCAGCGAAAAAGGTGAGCCTGCTCGGAGATTTCAACGAGTGGAATCCCAAGACGCACGTGCTGAAAAAGAAGAAGGACGGCAGCTTCTGGCTCGACGTCTACCTGACCACCGGCGCCACCTATCGCTACAAGTTTCTGCTCGACGGCAAGCGATGGGAGAACGACTGGGATGGCGAAGCCTACCTGCCGAACGAACACGGCACCGAAGACAGCGCCATCACCGTCTGATCGCTCCCGGCGTCAACGACGTCAGCGGTCAACAACGTCAGCGTCTGATTTCCAGCGGCTCCGACGGCACCGCCTTGCGTCCCGCACCGTCGACGGCCACCACCCGATACCACACCCGACCAGCATCCCGCGCGCGCGCATCGTCATCGACGAAGCGGGTCGCGGGATGTTTCGTTTCACCCACCTCGACATACGACGCGCCGTCGAGGCTGCGCAGGATCGTGTAGGATCCCGCTGCGCGGGGATCGCCCATCACCGGCTCCCGGCTCGCGCTCCACGTGATGTGCACCGGCGTGCCGCGCAATCCGGGGGAAGCGTCGCCTGACGCAGCTGCGGCTGCAGCGGCTTCCCCCGTGCGAGACGGGACGCGCAGACCGGTGACGCGGGAGGGGGGCAGATCCCCCACACCCGCACCCCGCACGATGCGCACGGTCGTCACGCCGCGCAGACTGTCGTGCGAAAGGACGTGGAGTCCGATGGGGTCGGACGGGGGAACGAGGCGATCGCGGTTCCATACTGCGAGCGGGGGATTCGACCAGGGGGTCAGGACGTCGCCCGCGATGAAGAGGTCCCACATGTCGCCGACATTGTCGTTGGCGGGCGTGGCGTCGTCGAGACAGTTGCTGCAGTGGCGCAGGGGTCCCCGTGCCGGGGACTCGCCCGCAGGCCGCGGCCAGTACCCGGCAAGGTACCAACGTCCTGCAGCACCCGCGTAGATGCGCTCGCGCTCGTCGTAGCCGCCGTAGGCATCGGCGCTGTCGCGCACGAGCACGTCGCGCACGTTGTATTGCACGGTGGCTGCGTCGGTCGTGTCGACGCGCCAGTGGAAGCGGCCGTCGGCCGACAGCATCCGCACCTTCGACATGAAGAGCGCGCGGTCGTCGGTCAGCAGGTGGGTGACGAGCAGACCGGGACGCCAACGCGCGTGCGCGCCATTGTATGGGGCCCAGCGGGATTCGAACTCGCCGAGCCATCCGCGCTGCTCGACAAGCACGGCCTGTGTCGTGCCGGGAAGTTCGATGCGCAGGGCGCGGATCCGGTCGTCTCCCGTGGCACTCTGATCATGCAGCTCGATGGTCACATCACGCTCGTCGACACGCACGACGCGCAGTCCGGCACCCTCGCCCAGCCAACCGAGCCGGATTTTCTCGTAGGAATGATGATGCCCGTAGGCGTTGCCGCTGTTGACCGCATACCCGGTCAGGTAACTGCCATAGCGGTTCGGTGCGAGATACATGCCCCCGTCGCCGAAATGCCCCGCGCCGAAATGGTAGTGTGAGAATTCGTGCACGAGCACGCCGGTGATGCTGGGCGCGCCGCCCGCCTTCCCCTCGTCGTGCATGGTCACGGGCTTGTGCGCGTTGTTGTCGAAGAGCATCAGTCCGCTCGCCGATCCGTGCACCGCTCCGGCAATGCCCTGCACCCGCACACCGCGCTGTACGAAGGGCTCGCCGGGCAGGTTGAAGTCCGCGGCCGCGCGCGTGATGCGTCGCCAGGGGAAGGTCGGCGTGCGGCCGTCGGCATGGGGACGCGGGGTGTCGTCGACGGTGCGCATGATGAACCAGATCATGTCGACGATGCTGTCGGGCTCGGCGCGATGCTGATGATCGACCGCAGACGTCCAGTTGTCGTAGCGCGACAGATCCACGCGGTGTGCACCCTTCGGATCGGTCAGCGTCGTCAGCGCCTCGCGGATGATCGCGCCCCGCGCAGCCACGTCGTCGCCCGGGATCTCCGTGTGATAGTACGCCTCCGGATGGGCGAGCGTCACGTACCGCACATCGCCGGTGAGCACGAAGCGTCCGTCGCTGTTCTCGTGATAGTAGGCGCTGACGTTGCGGGGATGCGTGCCGATCTGCTCGGGAGTCGCATCGACGATCGTCGACGCCCACTGCGGCAGCACCGCGGCGTCGGGCCACGTGGCCGTCGGCGCGGTCTCGTCTGCGAAGCGCGCAAACACGACAAGCACACGGAACTCCCCGTCACCCGTCACCGACGGCTTGTGACGCCCCCCGACGGGAAACGGCCACGCGGTCTGTACCTGCATCGGCGCGCGGCGCAGCGGTCGTGCACGCTGGGGGGAACCGTCCGGTGCGGACGAGGCACAAGCCGCGACGAGCACGGCGCACACAGCCGCAATACACAGGGGAAGCACTCGGTGCATGTCAGATCTCCTTTGCGCCCCATGAGCGCATGAGTGTGAGCAGCGCCGCACGCGTGGTCGCGCGCACACGCCGGAGTTCGGCGAACAACTGGTCCGTCTCGCGTACACCCGCCGCGCGTGCAAGCAGCGTGCGCTGTGCGTCATCCTGTGGCACGAGGTTCGACGGCGTGTCGATCACCAGACGCAGGTGCAGCTGCAGCGTGCGCAGCATGCGGTAGCCGTCACGAAGCACTGCAAAACACTCGCGCTCGTGCATGCCTGTAGCGGTGTCATCCTCAACCGTGTCAAGCGCGACAGCAGCGTCAAGCGCGGCGAAGGTGTTCGCCATCGGCGTGGGGAGGGAAGGTGATGCGCACAGGATCCGGTACTGCACCGCGAACTCCGCATCGACGAGTCCCCCATCACTGATCTTCAGATCGAAGTGCTCCGGCGAGCGGAAGCGGTTCACGGGTTCCATCGCCCGCCGCATCGCGAGCATCTCGTCTGCTGCCCCGGCCCGGGTGTGCATGGTGGCGAGGGCCTCTGAGAAAAGGAGCTGCACGTCCTCCATAAGCCGCGCACTACCGGCGATGGGCCGCATCCTCACGAGACTCTGCCGCTCCCATGGCGAGGCACGCTCGGCCAGATAGCGGCGGTAGGCATCGAGCGACGGAACGAGGGGACTCCTCCTGCCCTCCGGCCGCAGGCGTGCATCGACGGTGTACACGGGTTCCGGCGCGCCCGCCACCGAAAACGCCGCCAGGAAGCGCGCAGCCGCGTCCTGCGCGTCGGCGAGGCTGAACGACGCATCGGGCTCTGCGACGAACACGACATCGAGATCGCTGCCCGGCATGAGCTCGCGCGATCCGTACTTGCCCAGCGCGATGAGACACATCGGCGCCGCGCCGACCGTCTCGGCAAAGAGTCCGCGCACGACGTGATCCGCCGTATCGCTCATCATCGCACCGAGCATGGCGATATCGATGCCGCCCAGTGCCCAGCGCGCAACGGCATCGGTGTCGCGCACGAGACGCAGGGTCGCGGCACCGAGCTGCATGTCGGCGTCACGCGCCCACCCTCCGAACGCGGCATCGAGCACGATCGGTGCGGTGATGATGCGCCGCAGCTGCACAGGCGCGCGCGCGGCGAGGGCGACCAGAAAGGGTCGGGTGCGAGGATGCTCGAGATACGCGATGATGTGCTCGGCGCTCGGTGCTCCGTTGACGAGTTGCTCGAGGGACCGCAGGGCATTGTCGGGAAGCATCGTCGCCGCAAGCGCCGGCACGAGGTCCCGCAGCATGTGTGCGGCACGCATGCGCAGTGAGGCGGTGTGGGGCTTCCGCAGGCGGCCGCGGCCGAGCACGTCGACGAGGTCGACAGCGGTGGCGGGATCCGCGAAGCCGAGGTCCGCGAGCCGGCGCTCCGTCCATCCCCCGCCCTCATCCTCACGAAGTGCAAACACCGCTGCAGTCACGGCACACACATCCGCGCGCACGCGCGCGATGACATCGTCGAGTGCTGCAGCATCCTCGAATCCGAGCGCCCAGGCTATGCGTCGGCGTCCGTCGTCGTCGTCGGGCAGCGTGTGGGTCTGCTCGAAGGCGTCGAGCTGCAGCATGTGCTCGGTGCGGCGCAGCACGCGATAGGCGTCGCGCAGCCGTCCGGCTTCGTCGTCGGTCAGATGTCCCGCAACAGCGAGCGCGTCGATGGCGGCGAGACTGCCCGCCGCGCGCAGGCGCCGATCGCCGCCGTGGATGAGCTGCAGGGCCTGCACCGCGAATTCGATGGAGCGGATGCCGCCCGCGCAGTGCTTGACATCCTGCGTGCGGTGCTGCCGCTCGCGCAGCCGTGCGTCGATGCCGGCGAGCAGATCCGAGGGCGCGGCGAGTATCGTGCGGGGATGCACGAAGGCGTCGAGATCGGCAAGGAGGTTGTCGCCGAATGCGAGTGCCTCGTCGTCGGATGTGCCGCACCCTGCAACGACCCGGGCCTTGAGCAGCATCTGCCGCTCCCATTGCGCGCCGCGGCTCTCATAGTACGCGACGCTCGCAGCACGCGAGAGCGCCAGTGCGCCGTGTGCGCCGTCGGGTCGCAGACGGAAGTCCGTGCGGTAGAAGAATCCGTCGCGATCATGTGTGGTGAGCAGGTGGATCAGCAGCTCGATCGTACGCACAGCAAGATCGTGCGTGGTCACGATGGCCGTGCGCGTCTCGAAGTCGCCGTAGACGGCCATCAGATCGATGTCGGAACTGTAGTTGAGCTCTCCCCCGCCGAGCTTGCCGAGCGCAATGATCACAAGCGGTGTGTCGAGCCGCGCAGCGTGGCGCTCTTCGACACGCGCACAGGCATGTGCCGTGAGCACGCGCACGACGGCGTCTGCCAGATGCGAGAGAACGGTGGTCGTCTCCTCGAGCGTGGCACGGCCCGTGAGGTCGCGAGCGATGACCCCGAGCATTTCCCGGCGGTGCCAGCGTTTGAGCGCGGCGATACGCCGCTCCTCGCGGTCAAAGGCATCGAAGGCGGCGCGTGCGGAGGCATGCAGATCGGCAGCAGTGGGACGCTCCTCGAGCCCGCCCCCATCGCTGAGCCAGCGGAAGAGCTGGGGATCACGTACCAGCAGGTCCGCGGCATATCCCGACACGCCGACCAGGCGGACGAACAGCGGTGCGAGGGCGGGACGCCGCAGAACATCGTCGATCACCGTTGATGCGGAAAACGACGCCTCGAGGTACCGGTCGAGATGCACGAGCACGCGCCGCGCATCGGGAACCCCGGCCAGCACCTCGTTGAGCATCGCGTCGAAACGCTCCGCGCCGCGTTCCACCACCGACGCAGCCCGCGCCAACACACGCGCCCGCAGGTCGGCCGCCACGGTCACTCTCCGGGCGCGAACGCCCGCAGCATGCGCATGCCACCGACTTCGAAGACGTACCGCTCGATCTCCGCCGGGAGTTTCGCCCGCTCGATCCCCACGATGTAGGTGCCCGGCTCGCTCTCCTCGTCGACCAGAATCGCTGCCTCCGCCCCGCGTGTGTCCAGCAGCCGCAAGCGTACAGGACCGCGCTCCGCCACGGTGTAGGCGATGAGCACGAGTCCGGCGGGACCGAGTATCGGAGTCGACACTCCGTTTTCCGGAAGCGCGATCGACGGTGCGGGCAGCCTGCGTGCGATCGCCGGCATCGATGCTGTCGCCTCGCTCTCGTTGCCCGAGCGGTCGAGTGCGGTCACCGCGTACTCATCGTCGGGCACGGCTTCCGCATCGGTGTAGGCGGTCGTGGTGGAAGGAAGAATGCCGAGGATGGATGCGGGATCCTCCGTCGTCATTCCGCCACGTAGACGATGCACGACGTACATCCACGCTCCCTCCCCATCGGAAGCCGTCGCCGGCGCCTGCCATGTGAGTCGAACCGCGCTGCTGCGTTCGACCGCCAGTGCGCGCGGGGGATTCGGGCGCACGTGGTCGCGCCAGGTGTTGGCCGGCGGAAGGGCGCGCGTGGCGTAGCGGCCGCCGAACGCGCCGTCGGCGATGTGGGCGTAGCGGAAGAAGACCCCGCCGTCGGCACCGCCCGCGCGGCAGGCGTCGATGTGCTCGCCGAGCCAGCGCTTGACGTCGTCCTTGTACGGGGCCATGCCGATGAAGACGTGGCGGCCTGCGGCGGCGCGGGACCAGTCCTTCACCAGCGATTCGAAGTCGATCGTGCTGCCGCGGGCGCGCAGGCCCCAGTACACCTGCGGCGCGACATAGTCGATCAGTCCCTCGCGCAACCAGGCACGTGAATCCTGCGCAATCGCATGCAGCCCCTGCCAGCCGCGCGCGGTCGGCAGGTTCTCGTAGATCCCGATGGGGGCGGCGCCGATGCGCACGCGCGGCTTGATGCGCGCGATGCGTTGCGAGGCCTCGCGCACGAAGGCGGTGACGTTCGCACGCCGCCAGTCGGCCTTCGATCCGCCGCGGCCGAAGCGGCGCCAAGTCTCATCGTCCGCAAAATCCGCGTCGGGATAGCGCACGTAGTCGAGGTGCATCGCGTCGATGTCGTAACGACGGGCGATGTCGACCGCAACATCGACGCACCAGGCGCGGGCCTCCGGGATGCCCGGATCGAGCCACACATCGCTGCCGTAGGATCGCACCCACGAGGGATGGCGCACGGCGATGTGCGTGGGTTGTGCCGACTGCGGCACCGCCCCGCCGCTCCAGACCTTGAAGACGTTGAACCATGCATGAAGCTCGAGTCCCCGCTTGTGACACTCGTCAACGGCGAAGGCGAGGGGATCCCAGCCCGGATCGCGCCCGAAGCTCCCGGTCAGCTCCGAGGCCCAGGGCTCGCGCTCGGACGCATAGAACGCATTGCCGCGTGAGCGCACCTGGAAGAACACGGCATTGAGCTTCATCGCGACGATGCGGTCGAGGATCGCCGTGAGCGAGCGCTTCTGCGCATCGAGATTGCCGCGGTCGGCCGCGGCCGGCCAGTCGAGTCCCGACAGCGTCGTCAGCCAAACCCCGCGCAGTTCCCGCCGCGGTGCCTGCTGCGCGGAGGCCGTCGCCGCACACAGACACCATGCGACGCAGACGAGAAGCAGTGCGCGGCGCATCCGCTACTGCTGTACGTCCTGTTGCACGCGCATCGTCGAAAGGCCCATGCGACGTGCGCTGTCGAGTCCGTGTTCGACGATCAGCCGCGAGTAGCTGTCCTTCACTTGCTGCGAATTCGGCAGCAGCTGTTCGGCGCGCTCGAGCATCGTGTACGCGTTCGTGTACTCCCTGCGTCCCGTCATGATATCGCCCATCGGCACCATTGCCGCACCGTAGTCGGGATGCAGCTCGAGCGCCTGCGCAAGGAACTCCGCTGCCTGCGTCGTGTCGTTCATCGCGAGGAAGCAGACTCCGACGAGCGTGTTCGTGCGCGCGGAAAGAGGATCGAGTTTCATGGCACGATCGAGCGCTGCGAGCGCCGTCGTGTACTGCCGGCTCTGCATCCACCGCACCGCCTCGACCACGAGCGCGCTTGCCGGCTGCGCCATGATGTGCGTGCGCCCCGCCACATACGGGTACACCTCCATGATCTCCGGATACCGCAGACTGGTCTGGAACAGGTGATTCACATTCACCACCTCGAAGCGTTCACGCAGCGTGGCCACGTGGGTCACACCGCTTCCGCGCATGTAGGCGTCGATCTTCGAGAGATCGCCTTCGGTGGACGCGAGCGCGGGCGTGTGCGCACCGGTGATGTCGACCACCGCGCGCCGTCCCACCTGTGCGAACGCGCCCGGCAGATGCGTGGCCACGACGGCATTGTCGGCCGTGTTGTCGGCCATCCACTGCGCAGCCGCCACACCGCGGTCGAGCGTATAGCGCACCGCCGCGTAGTGGGTCGTGCGGGACTCGCTCCACGCAGCAAGCGCGGTCACCACCGCAATCGCGTACACGATGATCGACAGCGCATTCCCTGCCGAACGTACCGCGCCGAGGGGAATCGCCTCCGCCAGCAGCCCGAAGCATGCGCGCACACCCCAGACACCCGCCAGCACGACCACCGGCATGAGCGGCATGAACGCGTCGTCGAAGGGCTGCGGGTAGAGGACCCAGTATGCGAGAGACACGCCGCCGATCCACAGCACAAGCGGCAGCACCGAGGGCATGCGGCGTTTCACCATATCGCGCACGAGCGCGATGAGCGAGATCACGAGAAATGCGAGCAGGACCGTGGCCCCCGGATGCGCGAAGCTGAACCAGACCATGGCGGGATACGAGCTGCCCGGCACAGCGCGGAACGTCGCCATGCGTGCGGCGATGCTAGTGGGAAGGATCGTCCCGCCGACGAACAGGTTGAAGGCTGCGTAAGCCACGATGCCCGCGGCGAGCGCCAGCATGCCCCCGCGGAGTCCTTCCGGCAACGCAGGCCCCGCCTGGGAAGCTTCCGCACGCGCGAGGCGGCTCTGCCAGACCGCGGCCAGCGCGAGCGCCACAGCAAGCACGAGGGCTTCGGGACGCATCCACACCGCCAGTGCCATGAGCATGCCCGCGAGCGTTCCGCGTCGCAGCTGCCAGGCATGGAAGGCTCCGAGCAGCAGCGCGGCATTGAGCATCGTGCCCAGTCCGCTCACCGCCGTGGCCTGCATGTGCGGCACGAGAATCGTGACGCACGCAGCCGTTGCAGCGAGCCAGTGTTCGCGTGGGAAGAGATGGATGCCGATGCGAAAGACGAGCACCGCGACCACGGCGAAGGAGCCGATGCCCACCACGGCTGCGAGCGTGAACGCATCCCCGACGAGGAAGCCGAGCACGCCGATGACGAGCACGTAGAGCGGTGCGATGGCGCCGGCGGCGCTCTCCATGGCGGGGTGCAGCGCCCAGACGCCCGCCTCGGTGAACGTGCGCGCATAGGCGAAGGGAACGTATGCGTCATCGATCGGGAATCCCGTGCCCGAGAGCATCGCATCCATGGGCAGCGCATACAGCAGTCCTGCGCCGACCGCGAGTGCTGCCAGCGCGATGGCGACGATGCGCCGACGCGCGTCATTGAACGTATACGGAAGTTCGAGCGCCGCGGAGTCGCGCCCGCCCGTCGCACGGGATCGAGAAGAACGTTGAGACTGAGCTTTCATGGCCATCGAGAAAAAATGCGGATGCAGACAACCCCGCAATATACAAAAGGAGGACGGACGCCCTCGTCCGTCATGGGAGGACGGACGCCCTCGTCCGTCATGGGAGGACGGACGCCCTCGTCCGTCATGGGAGGACGGACGCCCTCGTCCGTCATGGGAGGACGGACGCCCT
>JAEYUG010000012.1 GCA_023432805.1 Bacteroidota bacterium
CCCAGTGGGGCGCGCGTTTCTCGCATCAGACCGTTTTGCCCGTGCTGCCCGGCTTGATCGCCGTGCCGCCTGCGGCACAGAGGGGACAGGCATCCGGCGGGTAGGTCACCACGTCGAGCGTGATCAGCGGCACCGCGGGCACACCGAAATCCGCGCGTCCGCCGCTGCGATCGACCAGATAGGCAAGTCCCACAATCTCGGCGCCCGTCTTCTGCACGACGTCGCGCACCTCCACGATGCTCCCTCCAGTCGTCACCACGTCCTCGACCAGCAGCACGCGGTCGTCGGGCGTGAGCGCAAAACCGCGACGCATCATCATCACCCCATCCACCCGCTCGGTGAACATGGCGCGCACCCCGAGCTGGCGTCCCACCTCGTGTGCGAGAATCACGCCGCCGGTCACGGGTCCCACCACTACAGTGATGTTCTTCTCCCGCCACATGTCGGCGATCTGCGCGCATAGCTCCGCGGTGAGTGTGGGATGTTCGAGCACGCGAAACTTCTCGACGTAGTGGGGACTGTGCAACCCCGACGTCAGAATGAAATGTCCCTCGAGAAACGCTCCGCTTCTGCGGAAGATGTCGAGTGCGAGTGTCTGGATGGTGTCGGCGTTCATGCGTCGTCCTGAAGTTCGTCGAGTTCCTGTTGCATTTCGGATGCCGCATGCGTGTCCCCTGTCGCGCGTGCGGCCGCGATCCCCTCACGGTAGACGGCCTCCGCCTCCTCGCGCGCTCCGTCGGTTGCGAGCGCCTGTCCGAGCATGTGCCAGCCGGGGACGTACGCAGGCGACCGTCGCAGCGTCTCCCGAAGCTCGGCCACACCCTCGGTGCGTGCACCCTCGGCGATCAGCTCGAGCGCAAGCGCATAGCGCGTGAACGCGTCATCGGGATCCGCGGCGAGAAACTGGAGCAGTGCGTCCTTTCGAGTGGCCATGGCAGGATTGAGTGTGGTCGCGGGCGACCGGTGAAGGTGAGCCGGTGATGGAGAAACATGCGGGAACATCCGAGCATCAAATGTAGGAAGGTGCGAACGCCGAGTCAACCACCCGCCGAGGGCACCGCCACAGCACCGTTTTCCGGACGCACTCCGTTACCTCCGGGGGAAGCCGTGCAACCTCGCGTCCCTTTTTCGTGTTATGAGTCAACATGGAACCGCGCACGTCCAGCGCGAGCCCTTTTCACGACAGGATGTTTCAGCATCACACGCATGACAATCGACAGCATCCGCAGCACCTATCCCCGCACCGCCGAGGCGTTTGCGACGCTTCCCGAGGGTGCCCGCTGGCTCGCACGCATCGCCGAGCTGGAAGCCGCGCTCGCCGCACCCTCCCCTCCCCCAGCCACCCTGCTGCGCCGTGTGCGCATGCTTCCAGAGGCCGACATGCACGTCGACCTCGTCTACGCGGGCGGCACGCTGGGCGTGATCCACGCAGCGGTGATGGCGCACGTGCACGGCTATCGCGTGCTTATCGCCGACCGCCACCAGGCTGCGCAGACGCACCGCGACTGGAACATCTCGCTCGAGGAAGTGCACCGCCTCGTCGCAATCGGTCTGCTCACCGAGACGGAGCTCGACATGGTCATCGCGGCCCGGTACCGCACCGGTTTCATCGACTTTCACGGCGAGGGATGCACCGTTGATGCGCAGCCCCTCTCCTTCAGCGGCGTGCTCGACATGGCCATCGACGCCAATGCGCTGCTCGCGCTCTGCCGCGCGAAGATCGAGCGCGCGCCGGGCTGTTCGGTGTGGGATGGCTGGACGCTGGAGGCGGTGGATGTCACATCCGCACGCAACGGCGGCGACGCGATGCACGACGGTGCGGTCACGCGCGGTGCGGTCACGCGCGGTGCGGTCGCGCGATTCCGCAGCGGAAGCGACACACGACGCGTGCATGCTCCGCTGCTGCTGGATTTCATGGGCAGCGCCTCACCCATCGCACACCAGCTCAATCCCGGCCGCGCCATCACACACCTCTGTCCCACGGTCGGCACCGTCGCCATGGGATTCGCGACAGGAGAGGCACGCGACGAGGTGCAGCACGACATCGGGGAGATCCTCGTCACCAATGGACACGCGTCCGACGGACGCCAGCTCATCTGGGAGGGATTCCCCGCGGGCGAGGGACGCTTCACATCGTACCTGTTCTACTACGACCGGGTGGACTCCGGAAACGACCGTCGGCTGCTGCCGCTGTTCGAGACCTATTTCGAGACGCTCGACACCTACAAGCGGCGTACAGAGGATTTTCAGATCCTGAAACCTGTTTTTGGCTACATCCCCTCCATTCACCACCGGTCGCTCGGCAGCAGCGCGCGCGTCGCCTTCGATCACGTGCTCTCGCTCGGCGATGCGGCGGCGCTCAGTTCGCCGCTCACCTATTGCGGATTCGGTTCCTTCGTCCGCACGCTCGAGCGTACGACGCGGCTCGTCGCCGCGGCACTCGCGGGGGGACTCCTCGACCAGTCCTCGCTCGCGCGCATCAACGCATTCGAGCCCAATGTCGCCGTGGCCGCGGGATTCTCGAAGTTCCTCGTCGCCCGCACGGGCGCCGACGCACGTCAGGTCAACGAACCGCTGAACATGATCACTGACCTCCTCGCAGAGATGGATCCGGTCATCAAGCGCGAACTGTTCCGCGACGAGCTGACCTTCACCTCGTACAACACGTTGATGTCCACGGTGCCGAAGCGGTATCCCCACGCGCTCGGCATGCTCGTGCGCACGCTGCGGCTGCGCGGCATGCTCTCATGGATGGTGGCGTTCGTCGCGTTCGGACTCTACGAAATCCGGCGACGCCGGTTCGAGCGGAGGCTTCCGATGCATCGTGCGCGTGCCACCGCTGCCGATGCGCGCACGCGCTTCCGTCTCCGCGCCGCATCCTTCCACTATCGGAAGAAGGACCTCACCGACTGATCGCGGGAACATCGTCCTGAACCTTGGGGACGAACGCCCTCGTCCATCCACACCCCTCCACCTTCACTCCCGCAGACGCGAGAGCACGAGTCGGATCTTCCCCGACGGCGTGCGCTCGACGTCGTCGACCAAATCGAAACGCACGGCGAGCGAATCTCCGACCTGGGCGCGGATGTTCGCGCGCAGCACGTCCTGCACCGAGGGGTCGTAGCCGTCGTCCGGCACGATGCGCACGATGATCTCACCAGGGCGCTCCTGCACGATCTGCGTGAAGCGGATGCCGTGCGTGTGCGCGTACACGGCTCGGTAGGCCGCCACACGACGGCCGTCGGCACCCAGCACGAGATCATCCCCCCGGCCGTCGATGCGTGCGAGCACCGGCAGTCCGCGACCACAGGGACAGGGCGTGGGATCCAGCACCGCACGATCTTCGGTGTCGTAGCGGATGAACGGCATCGCGGTGGTGTACAGGCCCGTCGCGACGATGCGTCCTTCTTCCCCTGCAGGCGCGGGCGATCCATCGTCGCGCAGGATTTCGGTCACACCATATTCGGCGCTCAGATGCAGGCGGCCCTGTTCGCACTCGGCGGCCGAGACGCAGCCCTCGCTGTGTCCGTAGCGGTTGAAGATGCGGCATCCCCAGAAGGCTTCCATCTCGCGGCGATGCTCTTCGTAGAGGTTTTCGCTGTAGCAGATGATCAGGCGGGGACGATGAACGCGGGGTGCATGGGCCGCACAGTATCGTGTCAGTATCAGCAGTGTCGTGGGGAACACGGTCATGTACTCGGCGTGGAAATCGTCGAGCATGCGCACGTACGCAGCCAGGCTCGCCGCGTCGGTGTGGAACTGCGAAAGGATGAGCCGGTTGCGGTAGCGTTCGTGCGGTGGCAACGCCGGATCGGAGGAGGGATGCCGCATGATCGCACGGTAGAAGATCGCATGCCGCCATTGCACGCGGATGCCGAGCCAGCGCATGTACCGCCATGTGAAGGCGAGCTCGGTATCGTAGTAGCCGGCATCGCGTCGGAAGTTCAGCCAGAGTCCCGTCGATCCGCTGGTCGCGGAGTCGTACACATCGCGCGGGGAGAAGGCTTCCGAATGGAGTGCCGCGCCCAGACGCCGCACATCGAACCGCGTGAGCACCGGCAGCACCGAGAGATCCCCCGTCGCGCGCAGCGCGGCGGGATCGAATCCCACCCGCGCGAACAGCTCGCGGTAGTAGGGCACGTGCGTACCGGCATGCATGACAAGCACGCGCAATCGGTCGAGCTGCAGACGCGCGATGAGCGGCGGTGCGAGCCACTGGGTTCGCTCGATCTCCTCGAGGGTGCGGCGCATGCGCGACGAGCGCAGGAAGCGTTCGGGGACGAACCGATACCCCGCATCGACGACCGCGCGCACGAAGGCCGGTGCGCGCTGGTACAGTTCGTACAGGGTCAGATGGCTCGGACCGCGCATGATCAGAAGGGACTTCCTCCGTCGGCATCGGCCTCATGCGCGAGGTCGTACATGTACTGCGCCAGATCCTCGAAGCGCATGACGCCACCGATCTCGACCATGCGCCGCTTGAGCACGTTGATCTCCGAGGCGATGGTCATGCCGCCGGGATCGTCGGCGGCCATGTACTGCAGGCGCCGCTCGAGCAGTGCGACATCCTCACGGATGCGGTCAGTCAGCAGACGTTTGTAGGTGAGCAGCAGATCGCTGAGCACGTTGGGTGCATGCACGGTCTGCAGGTCGCTCCATCGCGTGCTGACCGACATGCGCGGCACGACCAGTCCCGCATAGACGCGCATGGCCATGGGATCCTCGCGCAGCGTGTGCTCGATCGCACGCAGATCCAGCCGACCGTCATGTTCGTGCTGCTCGAGCACCTCGAGCATCACCGCTGCAATCAAGGGATGCCTGAACGCCGCGAGACTGATGCTGCCCAGCACTTCCCGCCGCACCGCGTCGGGAGCTTCGAACAGCAAGCGCACAAACTCCGTCTCCGTACGCGGAGCCTCCTCGACCACCGGCGTGTCGTCGGATGCCTGCGCGATCCTGCGCTCTGCCGCCGCCGCACGACGCGCTGCCGGCGCCTGCGTGCGCGCGAGCACATCGAGCTCGCGGTAGAGCACGGATTCGTAGACACGGAACCGCTCCGCCAGGTGATGCACGTAGAGATCGCGCTTGATCCGATCGGGCATGCGCAGCAGCAATCCCACCACATGCCGCACCGCCTCTGTCTTGCCCTCGGGCGTCTCGAGCAGGCCGCGCGCGCGATAATCCTCGACCACGAAATCCAGAAAACTCCGCGCCTCACCCAGCCGCGCACGCACGGCATCCGCCCCCTCCCTGAGCACGTAGGAATCGGGATCATCCCCCTGCGGAAGCGTCACGAGGCGGACGTCGAGATTCTGTGCGAGCATCGGTTCGATGCCGCGCATCATGGCGGAAGCCCCCGCGGCGTCGGCATCGTAGAGAAAGAACAAGCGGTTCGTGTACCGCGCCAGCAGCCGGATCTGCTCGGGCGTCAGTGCGGTGCCGCTGGTCGACACGACATTCGTGATCCCCGCCTGATGCAGCGAAATCACATCCGCATAGCCCTCGACCAGAATCGCCGCCTCGGCCTCCCGGATCGCACGATGTGCATGCGAGAGTCCGTACAGCACCGAACTCTTGTTGTAGATCGGCGTCTCGGGCGAGTTGAGATACTTCGGCTGTTCGTCGGCCACGAGCGTGCGCGCACCGAACCCGATCACTTTCTTTGTCACCGAGAAAATCGGAAACACCACCCGGTTGCGGAAGCGGTCATACACGCGCCCGTTGTCGCGTCGCACCACGAGTCCCGTCAGCTCGAGCACCTCGTCGGTCACTCCCTGCTCATGCGCATAGGCGATCAACGCATCCCACGCGTCGGGTGCGAAACCCAGACCAAAACCGTGCTGCGTCTCGGCCGTCCACTTGCGGCGACGGAAATACTCCTTGCCCACCGTACCCCGCGCATCGCGAAGCATCGAAAAGAAGAAGCGCGCCGCCACACGGTTTGCCTCGTAGAGTGCGTCGAGCGAGGTCGATTCGGCCGTCGTGCGCACGTGCTCGCGGGGAATCTCGATGCCGTAGCGTTCGGCCAGCTCCTCGAGCGCCTCGACGAAGCTGATGTGCTCGACATCCATCAGAAACGTGATCGCGTTGCCTCCCTTTCCGCACCCGAAACACTTGAAGATCCCGATCTCGGGATTGACGTTGAACGAGGGTGTCTTCTCCTTGTGGAAGGGACACAGCCCCAGGAAGTTGCGCCCCGCCTTCCTCAAGCGGACGAAGCCGCTGACGACGTCTACGATGTCAGCGGCTGCGCGGATCTCCTCGATCTTGTCTTCGGAAAATCTCATCGAAGCAGGTGGACCATCCTCGTCTGCACACCATGCGCCGCCGTCAACCGGATTGCGTACGTACCCGCAGGCAACCCGCGGAAATCCCCGCGCACCAGATGCGTACCTGCACCAAACCATCCATCGGCCGGCGATGCAACCACGCGGCCCATCAGGTCCAGCACATCCATACGCACGGGACCCGGCGTCCCGAGCGTGAAGCGCAGATCAGCCGCCTCGCGCAGAGGATTCGGAAAAACGGGCGCGAGCGACAGCTCGGCGGGCGCAGACGCCTCCACCACACCCGTGACCGGCGTGTCGGGCAGGGTGGCGTCGTACTCGACCACCGCGCGCAGATACGTGGCGGCGTTCAGTCCCCCGGCGACGGACTCGTGCCTGTTGCGGAAGGACTCGGTCGCGATCATGTACCGGCCGTAGCGCGCAAACTCCGTGCTGTTGGGCCGCACGAGCACGCTCAACCCGCTCCACCGACCCTCGCCCACCGTGTACCGCTGCGTGCTCTGCAACCGCACGCCGACCACGAATTCGCGCGCCGGCGCAAACACGATCGCGGGCGACAGCGGCACCGACAGCACACCGCGCATCGGCGACCCGAGGGGATTCTCCACATTCATGTTCCCGTCGGGGAAGCCCGACGTTCCGATCGGAACCTTGTAGGTCTGCACGAGACTCGTCAATTCCGGTGGCACCGCGCCGGTCTCATACACCCAGACGATCAGCGTGTCGGGGGGCGCAACCGGCGTGAAGCGCACGATGCTCCCGCCGAGCAGCACCGACTCCAGCCTGCATCGCCCGGTCGGCGTGAACCGGCCCGTGCAGATCACGTCGAGTTCGCCCGGGAAGGTGGTCACCGCCAGCAGCTGCGCATCCCAGACGGAGCCGATGCCGTCATAGGCCAGCGTGTCGCGCTGCGCAGAAGCGATGATGGGAAGGGAACAGAGCAGGAGGAATGCGGAACACAGCGTTTTCATGGTACGCACGCGGGTTGAAGGTTCAGGAGAAGGGAACGGGATTACTCGACCGCAGGCGCCTGTGCGGAAGCTTCCGCACCGCCCTTGCGCTGCTCGACGAAGGCGACGGCAGCACGGACGAACTGTTTGAAGAGGGGATGGGGATCCACCGCGCGGGACTTCAGTTCGGGATGGAACTGACATCCCACAAACCAGGGATGATCCGTCAGTTCGATCATCTCCATCAGGCTCTCGTCGGGCGAGGCGCCGCTGAAGATGAGTCCGTTCTGTTCGAGCACGGGAATGAAATGGTTGTTGACTTCGTAGCGGTGGCGGTGACGCTCGGCGATCTGCCGCTTGCCGTAGGCCTCGGCGGCCTTCGTGCCGCGCTTGAGCGTGCAGGGATACGAGCCGAGCCGCATCGTGCCGCCCTTGGTCTGGATGCTCTTCTGCTCGAGCATCAGGTCAATCACGTTCGACGAGGTGTCGGAAAATTCGGTGCTGTTGGCGTCGCGGATCCCGCAGACGTTGCGCGCAAACTCAATCACCGCGCACTGCATGCCGAGACAGATGCCGAAGAAGGGGATGCTGTTCTCACGCACGTACTGGATGGCCTTGATCTTGCCTTCCACACCGCGCTCGCCGAATCCGGGTGCGACGAGCAGCCCGTCGACAGCCTTGAGAAACTTCGCCGCACCCTGCTTTTCAATGTCCTCGCTGTGGATCCAGCTCAGCACCACACGAGCGTTGTTCTCCGCGCCCGCATGCACGAAGGCTTCGATGATGCTCTTGTACGCGTCGTGATACTCGGCATACTTGCCGACCAGACCAATCACCACCTCATGCTTCGGTTCCTTGATGCGCTTGAGCAGGCGCTGCCAGCGCTCCAGATCACGGTCACCGGTGCGCAGCCGCAGCAGGCGGATCACCTTCTCGTCGAATCCCTCGCGCGCAAATTCGATGGGACATTCATAGATCGTCGACACATCGCGCGCCTCGATCACGAAATCCGGATCGATGTTGCAGAACAGGCCGATCTTCTCGCGGATGCTGCGCGGCAGTTCCCGGTCGGAACGACAGAGCAGCATGTCGGGCTGGATGCCCAACTCGAGCAGCATCTTGACCGAATGCTGTGTCGGCTTGGTCTTCAATTCGCCGGCGGAGGGGATGAAGGGCACCAGGGTCAGATGCACGTTCACCGCATTCTTCCGCCCGATCGTGTGCATGAATTGACGCATCGCTTCGAGAAAGGGCAGGCTCTCGATGTCGCCGACAGTGCCGCCGATCTCGGTGATCACCACGTCATATCCGTCATTCTTGGCGATCTGTACGAAACGCCGCTTGATCTCGTCGGTGATGTGGGGAATCACCTGCACGGTGGCACCGAGATAGTCGCCACGACGCTCCTTCTGGATCACGTGGTCGTAGATCTGTCCCGTGGTCGTGTTGTTCGCACGGGACGTACTCTCACCGAGGAAGCGCTCGTAATGCCCCAGATCGAGGTCGGTCTCGGCTCCGTCGTCGGTCACATAGACTTCGCCGTGCTGATAGGGACTCATCGTACCGGGATCGATGTTGATGTACGGATCGAACTTCTGGATCGCTACCTTCAGCCCGCGGCTCTGCAGCAGCATGCCGAGTGAAGCGGCGGCGATGCCCTTGCCGAGGGACGATACGACACCGCCTGTGATGAACACGTACTTGGTCTGACGCTGCGCTGACACGATGAATCCTCCTGGGTACAAGATGGCCGAACCGCACGGGCGGACGACGGTGCATTATGCAAAGACGAAGAAGTCAAGATACAAGAAAAACACGGGAGCCGTGAAGATGAGGCTGTCGAAGCGGTCGAACACTCCGCCGTGCCCCGGCAGCAGCGTCGACGAATCCTTGATGCCTGCATCACGCTTGAGCAGGCTTTCGGCTAGATCACCGATCTGCCCGACGGTGCCGACCGCGGTGCCCAGCACCACGGCATCGGTCACCGAGAGAAACGACAGACCCAGCGCACGCGCGGCGAGCATGGTGGCAATCGCGCCGACGAGTCCCCACACCGCGCCCTCCCAGGTTTTCTTGGGACTCACACGCACAAACAACGCATGGCGCCCCATCGCGCGGCCACCGAAGTATGCGGCCGAATCGCAGATCCAGATCGAGGCCAGCAGTGCGACGACCGTCGCCCCGCCCCACGCGTCGAGCTGCGCGAACTGCGCCGCCGAGAGCGTCGTCGTGCCGAACACGGGTCCCACCGGAAACTCCGCCACCGTGAAGATCTCGCGCACGCCCACCGCCGCCCCGAGGCACAGCCCGAGGTACAGCACGAGCATGAACGTCGTGGCCACATTCAGCAGCGCCGATCCCTTGTTGCGGAACAGCTCCACCACGAGCGTGACAAGCACGAACACGAGTGCGAGCCAGATGAACGCATGCCACACCATCGGCATCGGCAAGGCTCCCCCCGTCAGCAGCGCCAGGTCCCGATGCAGTCGTTCATTGGCGAACACGGTGATGAATGCTAGGCCGAACACGATCGCGGTGCCGAGCTGCACGCGCGCGCCCTTCGCCCGGGCGAGCGCGGCGAACTCCACCGCTGACCCGACGAACACGGCGGCGACGAACAGCATCCACGCATATCCTCCCAGCCAGGCCAGGAGGATGATGCCGGGGATGGCGATGACAGCGACGAGGATGCGTGTTGCGGTATTGCTCACGGACGGTCGCTTCCGCCGGCGGGTGCGTCGTCGCTCGACGGTTCGGAAGCCTCCTCGGCGCCCTCGTCGGTGTCACCGATCACGGGCTGTCCTTCGAGGATCGCACGAATGACTTCCTGCGACTGCTCGAACATGTGGGTCGGCACCATGATCTTGACCTGTGCGAGCGAGCCCATGTTGACGAAGTACACGTGGTCGTGCTGGTTGAAGATGCGTGCATCGATGCCGGCGCCCTCGAGGTTGGCGCGGATCATGGCGGCCTCGTAGTCGGTCGAGGTGATGTAGGCCACGACGAACTTCTGATGGACGTTCAGGTGCTCGTCGTCGCTGCAGAAGTGCTTGCCGTCGACCATGCGCAGGCAGGTGTCGCAGATGGGCCTGCCGCAGACCACGCAGCCTCCGACGGCGGCGCGGTCGGGATGCAGCTCGCATTCGGGTGCATCCTTCCCCTCGCCGAGCGGCAGCAGCACGCCGCAGGTGTCGCAGAAGGTGTCGTCGGGGGAGATGGATTCTTCACACGAGGGACAAAAGAGGGGCACGCCCTCGACAAGCGGCACGCGGCAGTCGCTGCATTCAACGACGCCGGGCTGGAATTCGGTGAGACATTGCGGGCAGTATGACATGATGCACCTCAGGAAGGTTGTGGGTGGTGCGAAACCGGTCGAGTGGATTTCCAGAAGACGACCGCTGCGACGAGAAACACGACAAGGGCGCCGACGCTGACGAGCAGTGTCATCAGATCGGGTGCGGATGTCGGGGTGTTCATGGCTTCGGGACCGGTGATGATGGATTCCGCGACGGCCATGGAGTTGTTCGTCAGATGCGCAATGATGCCGAGCCAGAGTGAATCACCCCGCCACACCGCAATGCCGAGCAGGATGCCGAGCGTGGCGAGTACGGGAAAGTTGAGCGGGTGCATGTGGTACAATCCGAAGATGACGCCGGTGAGGATGAAGCTCCAGCGTAGTCGCATGCCGCGCTCGAAGGCTCCCTGCACCGCACCGCGGAAGACGAGTTCCTCGCAGAATGCCGGGGCGACCGCGATGGTCGTCCAGACGAGGATTCCCTCGGGAATGCTTCCGATCGTGATCATGCGGAGGATGGTGTCGTTCATCAGCTTGTCGATGATCTCGATCAGCGACTGCAGGGCCTCGGGCAGGATGTAGGTGCGCAGCACCCAGTTCTGCGTGGTCAGGTAGCCCTGCAGCACGAACTGCAACGCGACGACGCCGACGATGACGGCCGCGACGGGTACGGGTTTGGGTGCCCGCAGGCGCAGCGTGCGCTTCACATCCCAGCCCGCGAATTTCACGGCGAGCACGGCGGGCGTTGCGAGCATGAGCACCTGCATGAGAATGGTCATGATGCGCATGCCGTGTGCGCTGCCTTCAGCATCGCCACCGGTGCCGAGCGCGCCCTCGAAACCGATCACGGCTATGGTCAGAAGGCTTCCGACAACCTGGTAGAGAAAGAAGGTCGCCACGAGCACGAGCACGCCGAGCGCGATCGGGTTGATGCCCGCACGCACCGGTGGCGGCGTCTGGCCATCCATCGGATCCATTGTGTCCATCGTGTCCATCAGCCACGTACTGTCATTGGTTCTCCAGCTGACTGTCGTAGAGCTTGATCATCGCCGCGAGCAGCGGCACCATGATCTCGTGATGTCCCGTGATCGTGAACCCGCGTCCCCCGCCCTGCGTAGGTCGGTGCACCACATTCATGTTCGGCCGGTAATGCTGCAGCATGTCGAAATTTGCGCTCAGAAATCCCGCCGCCTCGAACCCCAGGTTCCGCACGACGGTGAGCACCTTGAGAAAGATCTCCGGCAGAATCACGGCCGAGCCGATGTTGAGCACGGCACTGCCCGGATCCAGTGCGCGCACGACATGCGCCAGCACCTTGAAGTCGCGGAAGCTCATCTCGCCGGTCGCCGCGCCGTCCATCGACGGTTGCTGATGCACGATGTCGGTACCGATCGCCGCATGGACGGTCACGGGAATCCCGAGCCGCACGCCGGCGGCCAGCAGCGACACGTCGAGATGCGGGGCCTGTCCGGCGATGAGCGCGCGCCCGAGGGCCTCGCCGTAGCCGATCGGTTCGGCCAGGGTGGCTTCCCCGCCCGGCGGACCGGCAGCGGAGGCTTCCCCGCGAAACGCGCGCAGGAGCGTGCCATTGATGAACGTGCCCGTCTCCCGCCACATCCCGAAAGATCCATCCCGCAGATTCATCGCCACATCCTCGCTCGTGACGCCGAACAGCGCGGATTCGCTGTCGTGAATCGCGGCCGCGCTGTTCATCGCGAGCGCCTGCACGTACCCCCGCTCCATCAGATCGATGAGCACGGGCGCGAGCCCGGTCTTGACTACATGCGCCCCGATCATCACGACAACCGGCGATCCCGAGCGGCGCGCACGCACGATCGTGGCGGCGATCTCACGGAGATCGTCGGCCTTCAGGATGCGCGGCAGGCTGTCGATGAAGGCGTCGAAGCCCCCGGTGGCGGGATCAAAGGGATGCGCCAGATCGCCGAGACCGACCTTGCTCGTGCGCTCGGCGATGGTCTGCGTGGTGACCTTCGAGATATCGAGTTGTGGGAACATAGGATGAGGGGAAATGGAACGATCCACGACTCAACTTGCTCAAGCCGTGGATCGAAATCAAATATCACGTGCAGGGGGGAAGCCGTGCGCGCCGCTGCACCGCAATGCGCGCTACTTCACCTTCGCGCGTATGGGACCGTTGATGCCCTTGTACGAGGTCAGCTCGCTCGTGATCGACCCGATCGGGATTTCCGCCTCGACCTGCACGGGGATCCGGCGCTCGTCGTCGGTCACCCACACGATGATGCGGCCCGATGCCTTGAACAACCCGCCCTCCTTCATGATCGGCTCGAGAAGTATCGTGCGGAAGGTCCCCGCCTCGACGTCGATCGTCTGCTTGCCTAGATACTTCACCGTCAGCACGTAGGTGCTGTCCTTGTAGAAGTTCTTCAGATACACCTTCTGCCCGGGTCGAAACGTCGAGTAGTCGTAGGTCCGCATGAAGTAGAAGGCCGAGAGCACGTCCTGCGTGAACGGCTCGATCGGATACTCGCCCTCGGTGGTCTTCGCCTTCTGCGCCGTGTGGTCGAACGAGGCCTGGAAATCGCGCTTGTACGACCCCTCGCGGATCTGCTGCACAAACTTCCATGGGAAGAGGCCGTCGGCGTCGATGTGCGACTCGTACCGGTCGCGCACCTTGTAGAGGTTGTCGAAGAAGGACTTCGACCGAACGGTGAACTCCACGTGATAGCACTTGCGCCCGTTCATCCACGAATAGCGCGGGATCATCATCTTGGCCTCGCCGGCCGTGATGAACCCGTATCCGACGTCGTAGGTCAGCTCCTCGCCGACATCGAACGCGCTGTGCTCGATCTTGCGGAACATCGGCGTGGCCGCCGTCCCGTCGGGCGAGCCGTCCGAGGATTTCTGCGCCTGCAGTGCCGTCAGCAAGCCCACGCTCAGAAGAATGAGGATGCCGGTGGATAGGATGCGTTTCATGACTCTGCCTGCGCGGTGTGGTGACGTGTCGTGGTTATCTCTACCTACCAGCGGAAGCCTCCGCTGGTTCCCGTCCCTGCGTCGACGCATACAAGACCTGTGCGGCATCGACCGCTCGCTCCACCGAAATGCGCGACATGTCGTCGTGCCGCGGGCAGCGGCCGCGTGCGCATGCCTCGCAATCGGCCGCCGGCTCGGGCGTCAGCACGCGGCTGTGCGGACCGAGGGGACCCCAGCGGCGCGGATGACATGCCGTCAGGAAGGGATAGAATCCGAGCGACGGCACACCATGTGCCGCAGCGATGTGCAGCGGTCCGGTGGAATTCGAACAGAACAACGAGGTCTTCGAGAGTACGGCGGAAAGCACCGGGAGTTGCAGATCGGCCGCGGACAGAAATGCGCGGTCTCCGGCCTCACGCCGCACGACGTCCATCAGCGCGCGCTCGGCGTCCGTGCCGGTCACGAGCACGGCGAGCGCGGGATCATGCGCCAGCAGCATGCGGGCGAGCGCGCCGAACCGTGCGGCGCTCCAGTCCTTCGCCGATCCCCCGCTGCCGGGATGCATCGTGATGAAGGGCCGGCCTTCCTCGATGCCCGCCGCGCGCAGCGCCTCACCCGCGGCACGGGCGTCTTCGTCGCTGACGCGCAGCTGCGGCAGGGGCACGTGCTCGACGTCCACATCGAGCGGTGCGAGCAGACGGATGTTGTAGGCGGACTCGTGCCTTGTGGCATCATGCCGATGCTCACGGATCCGGTCGGTGAACAGAGGCGCATACCAGCGATAGGCGCTGCCGATGCGCATCGGGATGCGCGCGCGCCGGGCGGCACGTGCGAGTCCCGGTCGGGGATAGGCGAACACGGCCGCCGTGAACGCATGCGGTGCGAGCAGGCCGGCCAGCGCCGCGACATCGTCGGTGTCGCGTTCGGGAATGTCGAGCACCTGGTCGATGTGCGGCGCGCGCAGCGCCAGCTCCCTCGTGTAGCGCTGCACGACGAAGGTGACCCGGGCCGAAGGATGCCGCCGTTTGATCGCCTCGGCCACGGGAAGGGTGAGCACCAGGTCGCCGATGCGATCGGTGCGGAAGACGACGACGTTCATGGCGCCGCGTTCTGGTGAAGAGACGTGTGTCCGGTGCGCGGGGCTTCCCCCGTGTGGAAGCGGATCAGTGCTGATGCGAGGCGAGCGAGGCGAGGCCTTCCTTCGCGCGCGCGGCATCCTCACTCTTCGGATAGCGTGCGATCAGATCGTTCCACACCTTTTCCGCCTCCTTGTGCTGATGTTCGGACGCGTGCAGTGCACCGAGATTGTACATCGCGGTGGTGTTGGCCGGGTCGACGGTGAGGGTCTTGCGCGTGATGGCGAAGGACTTCTCAAGCTGCTGCATGTTGTAGTATACGAGAGCCAGATCGAGCATGACATCGGTGTTCTTCGGCGCGGCCTTGTGATAGCGCTCGAGCAGCGGAAGGGCCTCCTCGCTGAAGTGCGAATCGGCAAGCATGCGCGCGAGACGCAGCACATCGGTGGTGTCGGAGGCCTTCTGGCCCTTGATCTGCTCACGCAGGCGGTTGAGTTCCTCGATGAAGTCCTGCCGCACATTGCCCTTGCCCGGAGCCCCGGGGTCACCCTGCTGCGCACCGACATCGGGATGGTTCGGGGGCATCTGCTGCTGGTCGGCGGTGGCAGGAGCGGTCGGCGTCGGCGTATCGTCGGTGAAGAACACGATGACGACGAAGGCGATAACGACGAGGGCACCGAGGGCGAGATAGATCCGTGTGTAGTTCATACGTGAATCCGTGAATGCAAGAGGACATTTCCACGAATGTACGAAAATACCGTTGGACGTCGATCGCCTTGTTTCGCGGGCACGCGCTGTCTATTTTACGGATTGACTTAGACCAACACAGCCTGCATGTCGTTTCTTGTAACCGCACGTAAGTACCGCCCGGCCGCCTTTTCCGAGGTTGTCGCGCAGGACCACGTGGTCGGCACTCTTCTCAACTCCATCCGTCTCCAGCGCATTGCGCACGCGTACCTGTTCTCGGGCCCGCGTGGCGTGGGCAAGACCACGACCGCACGCATTTTCGCCAAAGCGATCAACTGTCCCGATGCCGTCGACGGTGAGCCGTGCAATATCTGTGTGACCTGCACGGAAATCACCGAAGGACGTTGCATCGACATCATCGAAATCGACGGTGCGTCCAACAACGGTGTCGAACAGGTTCGCTCGATCCGTGACGCGGCGCGTTATCTGCCCACGCGCGAGAAGTACAAGATGTACATCATCGACGAAGTGCACATGCTGACAGGTGCTGCCTTCAACGCGCTGCTCAAGACGCTCGAAGAGCCGCCACCGCACGTGCTGTTCGTCTTCGCCACCACCGAGCCTCACAAACTCCCGGCCACCGTCATCTCGCGCTGTCAGCGGTATGATTTCAAGCGCATCGCCATCGACGACATCGTCGGGCAGCTGCGTGGCATCTGCGCCAAGGAGGGGATCAGCGCCGACGACGCAGCCCTCTTCGCCATCGCGAAGAAGGGCGACGGCTCGATGCGTGATTCGGAGAGCATCTTCGACCAGGTCGTGGCCTTCAGCGGCGCAGAGCTGACCTATGCGTCCGTGCGCGATGTACTGCATGTCGTCGACTCCGACACATTCTTCCGCGTCACCGATCTGATCACCGCGCAGGATACGCGCGGCGGGTTCGAACTCGCCAACGATGTGCTCATGAGCGGCTACGACATCCAGGATTTCCTTGGCGGACTCGAGGAGCATTTCCGCAACATCCTCGTGGTGCGGTCCACCGGCGCCACCACGCTCATCGAGGCACCTGAAGAAATGCGCCTTCGGTATGAGGATGCTGCACGGCTTTTCACCGAGGGCGATCTGTTGCGTCTCCTGCGCATGACTGCGGAAGCCGCCCAGGCCGTGCGCTACAGTGCTCAACCCCGGCTGAAGTTCGAGGTCGCGCTCGTCGCGATGATCCGCATCGATTCCACGGTGTCGATCACAGCGTTGCTCGCATCCGGTGGAACGGGAGGCGCGACCACAGCCGCCGTCACGCGTCCCGCCGCCGCCGCACGCGCGTCAGAGCAGTTCTCGACACCCCAGGTCTCGACACCCCAGGTCTCGACACCCCAGGTTTCGGCATCACAGGTCTCGACATCGCAGGTTTCGGCATCGTCGACACGACGCAGCGACTCCGCGCCGCACACCGCTTCCCCGAAGCGTGCCGGCGTGGCGAGCGCACGCATCATCGACAGGAGTGTTCCCCCCGCACCCTTCTTCCCCCCCGTCACCGATGACGTATCCGTCGTCGGCGACGGCCGGTCCGCAACAGCGGATGGGGGTACGGACGCGGGATGGGGGAAACGCGGAACGACGGGCATGCCCGCTTCGCCGCCGCCGCCCCTCGTACAATTGTTGATCGACGGACTCGGAGCAGCAGTGCTTCCGGGCAGGCAGGCCTGACGTGCGTTTCTGCGCCGTCCGCCGCCCTTCTGCCGATCGTTTTTTCGTAACGCTGTTTCCCAATGACAGGGATTCCACGAATGTTCATTGAACTTGCTACCGGGACGGTTTCGGAAGTCCTTCCGAACGACCAGACCCGCTTCCAGTGCGTGCTGCACATCACCGCACCGCTCGAACTCCTCCACCGCATCGAACCGGGTGCGCTCGTCGCCGCGGAGAATCTGCTCTCCACCACCAAGGAGAAGCGCTACACCGTCCTGCAGGTGGTCAGCGCGTTTCCCGTGCCGCCCGAAACCAAGACGCGACGCGTCAAGACCTCGGTGACGTTGCGCTGCGACGCCACGCCGATGGGTCTTGAGATTGTTGATGAAGGCAAGAAGAAGGCTGCGGTGATCGGACAGGCGGATTCGTTCCCTGAATTCGGTGCTGCGGCCATGCTGCTTGACGATGAGACCTCCATGCGCGTCCTGCATCAGATCGCACCCGAGAGCCGCGTCGACGACAACGGCACACGCATCGATGTGGGACGGTACGCAACGCATGCCGATGTGACTGTGGGACTCGACTTCTCCTCGCTCGTGCGCGGCAACATTTCGATCATCAGCGCGCGTCCCCGCGCCCGCACGACGATCACCAACAATCTGATCACCGCACTGCTCGACAATCCGGCCTATCCCCTGCACATCGTCTACTGTGATGTCAACAACCAGGGTCTGCTATCATTGTCGAACCTGCTGCATTCGCACGACCGTGCACGAGTGCTCTGCCTCAATGACAAGTTCGTGCCCGCCAGCGTCTTCACCGCGCTGAAGACGCCGAACGACCGGCAGAACCACAAGCGTGCCGTCTACGACTATCTCGACATGATGATCCTCCCGTCCGTGCTCGAGCCCCGCCGGCATGACTTCACGTATGCAATCTCGTCGCTGCTGCGCAACAACAAACTGTCGATCTATCGCGCGAATGAACTGACGATTGATCAGTTCATCAACGACATCCGCATCGACATCCTCGACGGTGTCGAGACCGAGGTCGAGGAGTACATCAACAAGCTGATGGACGGCATCGCGCAGACCTATCACGGCGAACGGTTCAGCGAGAAGAATACGCGCGACATCCTCGACATGATCGACGAGTTCAGCCAGGATTCGAAGAGCCATGCCTCGCGTCGTTCGATCTACGACCTTCGCGCGGAAGTGCAGTCCATCGCCGAAACCTATTCGAAGGACATTCCCTCCGGTGCACGCCGCACGGTGCAGGACATCATCACCCACCTCAACGACGAGACCACCTCGAGCCTCCTCGTCGTGCAGGGGCAGAAGCACACCGACATCCTCCGCTTCGTCGGCACACTGTCGCAGGCCCTCGTCGATGAGCGGCTCAAGCGGCTGAAGATGCGCGTGCCCGTGCTCTTCATCTTCAACAACATCGACGAATACGTGCAGCGCAACGGCGGCATGCGCGAAAGCGGTGGCGAACGGTTCACCGAAATCCTCTCGACGCTCATCCAGAACGGACGCCGGCACGGACTCGGCTTCTGCGTCTCTGTTGAGCACGCCGGAACGCTCGACCGGCAGCTTACGCGCCGGATCGGATCGCACTTCATCGGACCCATCACTTTCCAGGAAGAGCCCGCACAGATCGCGCAGCTGCTCAATGTCAGCGAGGAGCTGCTGCGTCCCGCCGTGCATTACGAAGATGGACACTTCCTCTTCATGGCTGCGGACTCCCCGTATCACCGCCGCGTTCCTCTGCCGGTCACCATCAAGCGCAACATCGACGTCCTCCACACCTTCCTCGACGAACTGCTGGAAGAGCAGGAGCGTCGCCGCAAGGAGTATCAGGTGCAGGAAGATGAGCGCGCACGCCGTCAAGCCATCGAGCGCGATGAGCGCGTGAAGCGCGAGCAGGAACAGGCCGCACATGCCGCGAAGGAGCGGGCCGCGCAGGAAAAATCCGCACGCGAGCATCCTGCCCCCTCCCCGGCCCCTGAGAAGCCGCTGAGTCCCGAGAAGGCGCAGGGTTCCGAGAAGGCGCAGGGTCCCGAGAAAGTGCAAAGTCCTGAGAAGGCGCAGGGTCCCGAGAAGGCGCAGGGTGACGAAAAGGTGTCTTCCGGCGTCGAGGATGTTCCCGCAGCAGCAGAGGCGCCGGCCAAGGGCCGCAAGGAAACTCGTGGCAAGGAGCCTCGCGGCAAGGGTCGCGGAACCAAGCGCACTGATGCCCCGCCAGCAGCGGCTTCCGAACCTGCCGTCGCTGCTGCCCCCGTGGTGTCTGCCGCATCGACAGCTCCGGTCGTCGATGCCGCCGCTTCCTCCCGGACAGCCCCTCCGCAGGAATCCCTCACCTTCGAGCTGCGTTACGGCGGCTATGATTTCGACGAGGAGGGTGCAGATGCTGAGGATGGGGGAAATGACGCATCGTCGGGCGATGCCGCAGCCACCGGCGAAGATGGCCAGGCACGTGACGCTGCCCGTGATGGCGCTCGCAAGCGTGGAAGCCGTGGTGGCCGCGGTCGCCGCCGTTCGTCGAAGAAGAAGCCGCCCCAGGCCTGAGCTGCATTCCCGCGATGAAACTCGTCTCGTGGAACGTCAACGGCATCAGGGCCGTCGTCAAAAAGGGCTTCCTCGACTGGCTCGATGAAGCCCGGCCTGACATCCTCTGCCTGCAGGAAACCAAGGCGTCGGAGGATCAGCTCGGTGAGGATCTGTTGACGCCTCCCGGATACTATACCTACTGGCACTCCGGCGAAAAGAAGGGCTACAGCAGCGTGGCCACGTTCACACGAACGCGGCCTCTCGCGGTGCAGCGGGGACAGGATGTTCTGCCGCGCGACACTGAGGGGCGAATTCTGATGACCGAGTACCCTGATTTTCTGCTCTACAACATCTACTTCCCGAACGGGGGGCGTGGTGAGGAGCGTCTGCGCTACAAGCTGGAATTCTACGACGAGATCCTCGAGCATTTCGAGAAGGCGCGCACGCGCAAGAGTCTGATCATCTGCGGTGACGTCAACACGGCACATCACGAGATCGACCTGAAGAACCCGAAGGAGAACGTGAACAATTCGGGCTTCATGCCGATTGAGCGCGCCTGGCTCGACCGGCTGGTCGGCTGCGGGTATGTCGATACGTTCCGTCATCTCCATCCGGAGGCGGTGGACCGGTATTCGTGGTGGGACGTGCGCACACGCGCACGCGAACGTAATGCGGGCTGGCGGATCGACTACTTCTTCGTGACCCCCGACCTGCTGCCGCGCCTGCGTGCCGCTGAGATCTGGATGGATGTGACCGGATCAGATCACGCACCGGTGACGATCGACATCGACTGACCGCGGCACGCGGTTCGGAAGTCCGAACCCTGCTTCATCACCCTGCAATGAACGACAACGGAGACGCTCGCGCGTCTCCGTTGTCGTTTGAAACCTGTTGTGCAGTCTACCGCGTGAGCACCATTCTGAGCATATGGGTGTAGAAGGGTGTTTCGATACGGTAGATGTAGGTACCGCTGGCAAGGCCGTCGGCCGTGAAGTCGAGCGCATGCACGCCCTGCTTCTGATCGCCATCCACCAGTGTCTTCACCGGACGACCCAGCGCGTCGTACACCACAAGACGCA
>JAEYUG010000023.1 GCA_023432805.1 Bacteroidota bacterium
GAGGGCGTCCGTCCTCCCACGACGGACGAGGGCGTCCGTCCTCCCACGACGGACGAGGGCGTCCGTCCTCCCACGACGGACGAGGGCGTCCGTCCTCCCACGACGGACGAGGGCGTCCGTCCTCCCAGCAAGGTGTCCGTTTTCCCGTTTGACTTTCAATCGGGGATAGGAGTAGTTTGGGAGCTGGCTTCTCCATCCACTTCCCCACTTCACGATCCTGAACTCCCATGACCATTGGAGTACTGACCGGCGGCGGCGACTGTCCGGGACTCAACGCAGTGATTCGCGCCATCGTGCGCAGCGGCCTCAAAATGGGCCATACCCTGATCGGCATCCGCAACGGCTGGAAGGGCATGCTCGACGATGACACGGTCATGCTGACGCGTGAGCAGATCAGCGGCATTCTCCACAAGGGCGGCACGATTCTCGGTACCTCGCGCACGAATCCCTACAAGATCGACGGTGGCGAGCAGAAGCTGCACGCCTTCATCGAGAAGCACGGCATCGACGCGTTGATCCCCATCGGGGGCGAAGACACGCTCGGTGTGGCGGCGAAGTTGTCGGCGAGCGGCGTGAATGTGGTAGGGGTTCCGAAGACGATCGACAACGATCTCGAGGGTACGGACTTCACCTTCGGCTTCGACACGGCTGTCAACATTGCCATGGAAGCCATTGACCGTATTCACACCACGGCCGAGAGTCACAACCGGGTCATGGTCGTCGAGGTGATGGGCCGTCACGCGGGGTGGATTGCCTTCTATGCGGGCATTTCCGGTGGCGCCGACGTGATACTCGTGCCCGAACAGCCCTTCGATCTCGACGCGGTCTGCGACAAGATCCGTCGCCGTCACCAGGGGGGCAAGAATTTCAGCATCATCGTCGTGGCCGAGGGTGCCAAGTTCGATACGAGCAGTCTCGACGACAAGGACGGCAGCTTCGTGCTCAGCAGCATGAAGAAGGATGCCTTCGGCCACGTGCGCCTCGGAGGCATCGGAGCGGTGCTCGCCGATGAGATCGAGCGGCGCCTCGGCTTCGAGACCCGCAGCACCGTGCTCGGGCATATCCAGCGCGGGGGATCCCCTTCGGCGTTCGACCGCATGCTCGGCACGCGGTACGGGATTCATGCCATGGAACTCGTGCATGCCGGCACCTTCGGCCGCATGGTCGCGTTGCAGGGCAATCACATCGTCGACATCGACATCACTGCCATCGCCAGCACCATCAAGACCCTCGATCCCGACCTGTTCGCACTCGTCGATTATCTCACCGAGTAAGTCGTTTCCCCACGCGTTGAACGGAGCCCGCCGTCCATGACCGAAGCACTCGCCGCCCTGTACAAGCGCCTGACCGAACTCCCCGCCTCGGAGCATCCCTACAGCGTCCCTGCGCTGTGGGTCAACCCGATCGCACCCGGCGAGAAGCGCGTGGTCGCGGTCGAGCCCGTGTCGTTCTACCGCGACCGCGTCGCGGGCATGCTGTTGCAGCCCGACGAATCGCTGTCTCATGCGGGTTCCAGCGGCGAGTGGAGCCGGCACGCGGTCGTCTACAACATGTTCGTGCGTCTGACTGCCGCATGGGATCACGACGGCGACGGCGAGATCCGCCTCGAAGACCTCGAAGGAGGCTTCCGCGAGACGGGCACGTTCCTCAAGGCGATCGCCATGCTGCCCTATCTGCGGCACATGGGCATCAACACCATCCACCTCCTTCCCGTCACGAAAATCGGTTCCGACGGCAACAAGGGCACGCTCGGCTCACCCTACGCCATCCGCAATCCCTACGAACTCGATGTCCGCCTCGGCGAACCGTTCGTCGGCCTTGGCGCCGAGCATGAATTTGCGGCCTTTGTCGAGGCGGCGCACATCTTCGGCATGCGCGTCGTGATGGAATTCGTGTTCCGTACCGCCTCGAAAGACAGCGACTGGATCGAATACCATCCCGGATGGTTCTACTGGATCGACGCCAATGTGCCCGACCGGGATGCCGACAATCCGGACGGCTACGGGAATCCCCGATTCAAGCAGGATGAGTTGGATGTGATCATGTCGCGCGTCCGGCGCAATGACACGGCCAGTCTGCCCCCGCCGAGCGTGGCCTACCGCGCGCTCTTTGCGGAAGCCCCCGAGGAAGTCACGCTCGACCAGGGCCGCTTTATCGGCATGTCGGACGGACGCCATGTGCGGATTCCCGGTGCATTCGCCGACTGGCCGCCCGACGACGTGCAGCCGCCGTGGAACGACGTGACCTATCTGAAAATGTACGAGCATCCATCGTTCAACTATATCGCCTACAACACCATCCGCATCTACGATGCCCGGCTGGCGCAGTCCGAGCATGAAAATCGGGGACTCTGGAACACGGTGATGAACATCATTCCCCATTATCAGAAGGATTTCGGGATCGACGGGGTGATGATCGACATGGGGCATGCGCTGCCACGCAGGCTCAAGCAGCACATCGTCGAGCGGGCACGGAAGATCGACCCCGACTTTGCGTTCTGGGAGGAGAATTTCGCGATTTCAACCCGCAGCAGGCAGGAAGGCTACAATGCCGCGGTCGGGTATCTGTGGAGCGACGAGCATCTGCCGCACAAGCTCCGCGAGTTTCTCACGATGCTGGCATCCACCAGTGTGCCCGTCCCCTTCTTCGCCACACCGGAGAGTCACAACACACCGCGCGCAGCTGCGCGCGAGGGAGGCATGGCATTTTCGCGCATGAGCCTGGTCGTGAACAGCTTCCTGCCGGGGTTGCTGTTCATCCATCAGGGCTACGAGCTGGGCGAGACATCCCCCGTAAATACGGGACTCGGCTTCACCCCGGAAGAGATCGCCGCTCATCCTTCCCATACCCTGCCCTTGTTCAGTCAGGGACGTCTCGTCTGGGAGAATCCCGACGAGATGACCGCGCTCGTGGCGAAGGTGAATGCGCTGCGCCGCGAGTGGACGTCGCTGGTGGTGGCACCGGAGCGGGAGACCTTCCACCTGCTCCCGAGCTCGCAGGTGGATGTGGTGTGCTACCTGCGGGTGACATCCGACCATTCGCATGCGATTGCGATCTGTGTGAACACGAACTGCAGGGAGGAGCGAGAGGCTCACGTGCACATTCCCGTCGACATCCATGAGATCGTTGACGCGCTGACGGGACGCACGGTGCGGCGCGAGGACGAACGGGGATTCGCATTTTCGCTGGCGCCCGGGGAGGGCTGCGTCCTGCCGTTGACGGATCCCCCGGGAGCATAGAAATCGGCGATTGGTGCTGGGATTGCGGGGATTTCGCATGCGCGGGATCCCCGCACGCAATTCACATGGGGCGCTAACAGTACGGTAACATGTGAGAGGTAGGTTTGTTGCTGTATGAAAGCATGCAGCACATCCCACTATCGCACAGGAGTTTCAATGAAGCGCGCACTCGGCGTGTTCGCATTGATCATGTTCACTGTCTTTGTCACTACCTCCATGGCCGTTGCGCAGGAGGACGTCCGCACCAAGGTCGAGGAAATCGGCGGCCAGGTCGGCGGACATGACGAAGCCATCAAGGAACTGCAGAACGACGTGTCTGCACTTAAAAAGATCAAGGTATCGGGCTACCTGCAGGCCCAGTTCGAGAAGAGCGAAAAGGCAGGCGGATTCGTTGCCGATCCCTACGACGCGAAAGATCCTGTAAAGTCCCGTTTCAACCTGCGTCGCAGCCGCATCAAGATCGCCTATGATGGTGGATCGACGCAGATGGTCGTGCAGGGAGACTTTTCCAATGCCGGCTTTTCTCTGAAGGACGCGTATCTCGATTTCTCCGAGCCGACCTTTCCGATGCTGAGCGCGCGGGTCGGTGTGTTCAACCGTCCCAACTACGAAGTGGAGTACAGCTCGAGCCAGCGTGAGAGTCCCGAACGCTCGAGCGTCGTGCGTGCGCTGTACCCGAACGAGCGCGATCTCGGTTTCATGCTGACGCTCGCGCCGGAGGATCTGTTCGTGCTGCAGTTGGCGGGATTCAACAACACGTTTCTGGGTCCCATTCGCCAGACCAGTCCCAACTTCGGTACCGAGCCCCTCTACTTCATGGCGCGTCTGACGAAATCGCTGACCCTTGGCGATGTCGGTCTCGATATCGGCGTGCATGGCCGTTTCGGAAATGCACGTGCGAACACGGGCCGCTTCGTCGAGGCCGAGAATCCCACCACCGTCGTCGACACGACCGGCGCGGCGGGCGACACCTACGCGCGCAGCTGGTTCGGCGTGGAGGCGCAGCTGTACTACGATTTCCTCGGCGGCATGAAGATTCTCGGTGAGTACATCACCGGCAGCGATGTGAACGAACTGTCGGCGACGGGGGCTTCCCCCGTGCGGCAGCGGGAGTTCAGCGGTTTCTACGTGATGCTGGTCAAGAACATCGGGGCGGACTGGCAGTTCGCCGCCAAGTACGATTCCTACATGCCCAACACGGCCATCGGTGACGACAAGGTGAACGCGACCGGCGAGCTGGCCGTGAGCACGATCGGTGTCGGTCTGCACAACTACTCCTTCGCGAATGTGCGTCTGACGGTGTGGTACGACATGATCGCGACCGCGACGAATGACAGGATTCTCAAGGAGGATCCGAAGGACAATCAGCTGACGCTGCGTGCGCAGTACAAATTCTGACATCATCTCACGACATTCGAAGGCAGGACAGCAACACAATGAAGAAGTCACTCATCCTCAAGGCCGGACTCGTGCTCGCCGCGGTCGGCGTGTTCATGGGCTTCCGCGCAGCCGAGAAGATCACCGTGAAGGGGTCCGACACCATGGTCATCCTCTCGCAGCGCTGGGCGGAGCGGTACATGGCGAAGAATCCCACAGCCAGCATCCAGGTCACCGGCGGCGGATCGGGCACGGGCATCTCCGCGCTGATCAACGGCACGACCGACATCTGCAATTCCTCGCGTCCCATGAAACCTTCGGAAGTCAAGAAGCTCAAGGAGCGTTTCGGCACCATGGGCGTCGAGATCCCATGCGCGAAGGACGGCTTGTCTGTCTACGTCAACGAGAAGAACAAGGTCAAGGATCTGACGATGGAGCAGGTGCGTCAGATCTACACCGGCCGCATCACGAACTGGAAGGAAGTCGGCGGTACCGATGAGCGCATCGTGCTCTACAGCCGCGAGAACAACAGCGGCACCTACGTGTACTTCAAGGACAACGTGCTGAAGGGAGCCGACTATTCGCCTTCCTGTCAGAATCTGCCGGGCACGGCAGCCGTCGTGAACGCGGTGGCGAAGGATGTGAACGGCATCGGCTATGGCGGTGCTGCGTACGGCAAGGGCATCGTCGAAGTGAAGATCAACGGCCATGCGCCCACGAAGGAGAACATCGCCGCGGGCAAGTACCCCATCACACGCTACCTCTACCTCTACACACGCAGCAAGCCGACCGGCGAAGTCAAGAAGTTCATCGACTGGATTCTGAGCGCAGAGGGACAGTCGGTCATCACCGAAGTCGGGTATTTTCCGGTCCGCTAACACACACGTGAAACGCGAACCCGGCACCCCCGGACATGCCACCGTACTGCAGCGAGGTCCGTTGCAGTACGGTCGGCGTTTGTATCTCGGCGAGGTCATCGCCGAACAGACCATCCGCGCGATCGCGTTTCTCTCGATCGCGTTCATCATCGCGATCTTCTTCTACGTGTTCCGCGAGGCCTCGTGGGCATTCAGGGGGGAGGATGTGCCGGCAGCCGTCGCGCAGCACGGGACCGCCGCGGCAGACGCCGACATGCGTCCCGAAACCTATGGGGGGGAAGCGCCCGCTGCCGGAACACCCGAGTCATACGCACCCGAGTCGTACGCGCCCGAGTCGTACGCGCCCGAGTCGTACGCGCCCGATGGGGTTGCGGCGCCGGTGGCTTCCGATGGGGAGCTGCGACCGGAACGATACGGCGACGTGCCTGCAGACGAGGGATCGGGTGGCATCGCGGCCGACGGTGACGCACTCATGGAAGGACGTGCCGCATCCCTCAGTCTGGAGAGTTCGGGCAACAACGAGTCCATTCGCGTCATGGATCTGGTGACGCCCAACGACACGATCGAGGGCATCCCGACCTACATCTGGCAGCCGATCGGGCATGTCCCGAAATATTCGTTCGTGCCGCTGGCGATGGGTGCGTTGAAGGTGACGTTGATCGGACTGCTGATTGCCGGACCGATCGCGATTCTTGCCGCGATCTTCACCACGGCGTTCGCACCGCGCTGGATGCGCGAGGTCATGAAGCCGGCGATCGAGATTCTGGCGGGATTCCCGTCGGTGGTGATCGGCTTCTTCTGTCTGATGACCGTGGCCACGATCGCGCAGCAGATCACGGGATCGACCTATCGGCTCAATTCGTTCGTCGGCGGCATCGGCATGGCGCTCGCGGTGATTCCGATCATCTTCACGGTGACCGAAGACGCGTTCGCCGCGGTACCGAAGTACATGAAGGAGGCCTCGCTCGCGCTGGGAGCCTCGCGCTGGCAGACGGCCTGGCGCGTGGTGCTGCCGGCCGCGACACCGGGCGTGTTCGCCGCACTGATTCTCGGTTTCGGCCGTGCCTTCGGCGAGACGATGATCGCGCTCATGGCCACGGGCAACGCGGCACTGGTGTCGTGGGATCTGTTCGAATCCGTTCGCACCATGGCTGCGACGATCGGTGCGGAAATGGCCGAAGTGGAGTTTCACAGCGTACACTATGGCGTGCTGTTTCTGATCGGCGCCGTGCTCTTCACCGTCACCTTCACGCTCAATGCTGTCGCGGAGTTCTACGTGCGCAAGCGTCTCCTCAAGAAATTCCAGGGTAACTGACATGCTGCAGCAAGGATCCACGCTCTGGCGCGTCTTCGTCTCCACCGCGGCATCGCTGCTCGCGCTGGCCCTTCTGGTCATGCTCGCAATGATGCTTCCCCTCGCCGCTGCAGCCGGCACCGTGCTGCTGGCCGGCATCACCGCGCGCATGGTTTGGATGCGCATGCATCTCGAGACGAAGCGCAAAGTCTCGGAGAACATCTTCCAGATCCTCTCCGGCGCGGCCGCCGTGCTCATCATCATGTTCGTGATCTACCTGCTCGTGCACATCTTCCTGCTCGGACGCGAGCAGCTGTCGTGGAGCTTTCTGGTGAGCGATCCCGCAGAGGGACTCTCCGAGGGCGGAATCTTCCCGGCGATCATCGGCACGGCCCTGCTCGTGATCATCATGTCGGTTGTCGGCGTGCCCGTCGGCACCGTCACCGCGATCTACCTGACCGAATACGCGAGCGCGAACAGCGTGCTCGCGCGCGTGATCCGCTTCGCCGTCAACACCCTCGCCGGCGTGCCCGCCATCGTCTTCGGTCTCTTCGGCCTCGGCTTCTTCATCGGCACCGTCGGCACGGCGATGGACTCCTACGACTTCAACCGCACGATGACGCGCCTCGAGACCCTGCTCGCGGCCGAGGGCTCGCCCTTTGCAGCCACAGGCGAGGCGGATGCGACCGCGCTGCGCGGATGGATGGAGAAGGACGGCGCCGAGAGGTGGGCCGAGCACATCGACCTCACCCGCGTGCTCACCGAAATCCACGGTGCGGAAGCCATCCGCACCGCAGACGTGATGGAGTTCTACCGCTTGCGGCAACGTCCCCACTACGGCCAGCCCGCCCTGATCTGGGCGGCGCTCACGATGGCGCTTCTCACGCTGCCGGTAGTGATCGTCTCGGTCGAGGAGGCGATCCGCACCGTGCCACGCGATCTGCGCGAGGCTTCGCTTGCCCTCGGTGCGACGAAGTGGACGACGATACGCCGCGTCGTGCTGCCTGGGGCGTTCACCGGGATTCTTACCGGCGGCATCCTGGCCGTGAGCCGGGGAGCCGGCGAAGTGGCGCCGATTCTCTTCACCGGAGCGGCGTACTATCTGCCCGAGCTGCCCACATCGCTGTCGTCGCAGTTCATGGAACTTGGCTACCACATCTACGTGCTCACCACGCAGAGCACGGATGTGGAGGCCACCAAACCGCTGCTCTACGCCACGACCTTCGTGCTCTTGATACTGACCTTTGCACTCAACTTTTCAGCGATCTTCCTGCGTTCGCGCGTGCGGCGCACCCTTGCGAAGATCGGTTCGTGATACAGGACACCATGCAGGATCTCACACCCGCCCCGACCATGTTCGGCGCCTCGCACGACGCAGCGGCGCAGGAGGCTTCCGCGAAGATCAGCGTCGAGCATCTGGATTTCTTCTACGGGAAGAACCATGCGCTGAAGGACATTTCCCTCGACATCCCAGCCAATCAGGTGACGGCGTTCATCGGTCCTTCGGGATGCGGGAAGTCGACGTTCCTTCGTACGCTCAATCGGATGAATGATCTGATCGACGGAACGCGGATCGACGGCAGCGTGGTGATCGACGGACTGAACATCTACGACGCACGCATCGATGTGGTGGAGCTGCGCAAGCGCATCGGGATGGTGTTCCAGCGGTCGAATCCCTTTCCGAAGTCGATCTACGACAACATCGCGTACGGACCGCGGCTGAATGGGGTGCGCGACCGGGGTACGCTCGACGAGATCGTGGAGACGAGTCTGCGACGGGCGGCGATCTGGGAGGAGACGAAGGACCGATTGCGCGATTCGGCGCTCGGGCTCTCGGGTGGACAGCAGCAGCGGCTCTGCATTGCGCGGAGTCTGGCGGTGAATCCCGACATCCTGCTGATGGACGAGCCCGCCAGTGCGCTCGATCCGATCTCGACGGCAGCGATCGAGGAGCTGATCTTCGAACTCAAGAGCGCGTACACGATCGTGATCGTTACGCACAACATGCAGCAGGCTGCGCGCGTGAGCGACATGACGGCATTCTTCTACCTCGGCGAGCTGGTCGAGTACAGTGCGACACCCGACCTGTTCACACGTCCCGCCAAAAAGCAGACCGAAGAGTACGTCACCGGCCGCTTCGGGTAGGAGAGGAGGGTGGACGTCCTCATAGGCGCTAACTTAAGAACTTGACTTGGGGATCTGAATGCGGTAGATTTGGCCTATGACTACCGATGAGATTCTTGACTATGAATGGCCGTACCTTCTGACGTTTCTCCCAAATGAGGACGCACT
>JAEYUG010000041.1 GCA_023432805.1 Bacteroidota bacterium
CGCTGAACCTCCGCAGCTATGGATGCGATGGTTCAGCCCGTTCAACGTCCATGATGCCGGCGGCTGGGGATGCCGCGCGCATCATGCATGCATCAGAAACCGACCTTCAACGTGAAGACGTGGTTGCCGTTGAACGTCTCAGCCGAACGATACGCATAATCGAAGGCAAGAAGAAGACCGCTCACATCCTGCTTCACGCCCGCACCAAAGCTCGACCCGAAGATATACGCATCCTTGTCAAAGGCATCGGAGCCGGAGTTGCCTGCGATCGTGTGAGAGGCACGAACGAAGAACATGTCGCGGAACCCGTACTCGGCGGCGACGCGATACTGGTCAACAAGGAAATTGTTGTTCTCGAACGACCCGCTGACCAGCACTTTGTGTTCTTCCGTGAAGGCGTGATTGTACGCCAGACCGAGTTCGAGCGAGGTCGGAAGCTGGAAGCCCGCAGCTTCAATCTTGAGCAGCTGCCCCGTGCGATCGGAACTGACCTCGTTGACCATGCGATACAGGCCGGGACCCTCATAGCTCATGTTGCCGCCCAGGTGACGCAGGGTGACACCGAGTTCGAGTCCCTTCGCACCGGCGAGACCATTGTATTGAACACCGATGTCGAATGCCATCCCGGTCGTCGACACGCGGTTGAGCGTCTCGGAGATCAGGTGGGCGGTGACACCCGCACGGATGCGATCGGTGAGTGCGCGCGAGTATGTCAAACCGATGTTGAAGATCGTCGGAGTGAACACACCGCCGGTCCCATCCGGATTGCGCTCGTCGGTGATCGGAATGTCGGCGAACGAAAACGACTTGAGGGAGAGGCCGATGTGGCCGAATCCCGAAAAGTTGGCACCGAGAGCAAGGTAGCTGACGCCATCATTGTCGAACGATGACATCTGACTGAACATCACTTCCGCACCCAGGGTACTGCCGGACAGACCGGCTGGATTGTAGTAAATGGCATCTACACCGGTGATACCGGCGAGATAAGAGCTGCCGAGCGCCACGCCCCGTGCTCCGACGGGAACGAGAAGCTGGTCGGCGCCTGCGGTCCCGAGACGATTTCCGCCTCCCGCATAGGCATCCCCTCGCATGAACAGCAGCGCCAGGATAACCAGGACAGATGTGTATCGAAATGCGCTTCGCATGAATGAATCTCCTTCAAGAATGTTGTTCATGACCGTATCGTCAGTTCCAGGTGCGATGCGCATCAGATGCGATCGAGGAACTGTGTCTCCGCGACAACTGCCACACGCAGCACCTTTTCCGTCTGGAGTTCAGGCATTTCGATGTGGATGTAGTAGAGGCCGCTTCCAACAGGGAGTCCGTTGTCGTTGTTCAGATCCCAGGTGGCATACTGGGTTCCATCCTCCTTCTTCGAGAAGGAACGGACGAGTGTTCCGGAGAGTGTGTACACCCGGAAGTTGGCCTTGTTGGGGAGGTGATTGATGGTCACGAAGCGCTGATACTTGTTCTGTTCGCGCGCATTCGAACCGAAATAAGGATTCGGGAACACGTTGATCTTCGACACATCCTTCTTCGCGATGTCTGCCGAGAAGGATTGCTTGAGCGTTGTGAACGTGTACTTGTCTGTAGCGGAGAACGGCACCTTGGGCGTGATCAGCCACTTCGAACCGTTCTGCCAGGGGATGCGTCGATTTGCGTAATCAGCCTTGAGCACATACCATGCGTAGTAGAGGATCGGCATGTTCTTGCCGTCCTGCTGGATCGAAAACGCGCGGCTGTTGGGGTTGGTGGGATCCAGCTTGGTCCATTTCGGGTTCGGTGTATCGCTGTAATCCTCGTCGAGAATGTAGATGTTCTCACGATCATTCAGATTCGCGGTGGGCATCCAGCGATTGTCATTTGCCACACTGTTCTTCTGTTCGATCCACGCGTAGGAAAGCTGACGCGGCTGGGCGGGATTGGTCACATCCCAGAACGATACGGGTGAATCGAAGTACCCCTGGTAGCTATAGTTGGGGCTCACCCCGCGAAGGTACATGTACCCCTTCGACGGCTTGGTGGTGTCGAAACGGATCTCGACGACGCGGTCGATGGTGAAACCCTTCACCGTGCTGCTGTATTCATTGCCATAGCCCATTTCCCACCAGTAGCCACCGCGATCGCGATCACTTTCGACCGGCGTGAAGACCTCAGGACCGCCAGACCATTCACGAGCCAGAATCTCGTCGTGATTCAGTCGAAGGTTGCCGGGATCCTTGTCCTTTGTGAACTGGCTGTACACACCGGTTCCACTGATGCCGATCTTGAAACCGTCGACAACAAAGTAGTCCTTTTCCAGTGCCTTGAAACTGCGGGCACCGGTGACGACCGGCTTGTTCTTCGTCACATTGAAGAGATTCCACGCACCGAAGTTGGGAACTGTGAACGACGTGTCGGCACGGTTGTCGAGATTATGATCGTACTCGACCGTCGTGTCACCGATCGAGGTAAACGTCACTTCGTAGGTGTCACCGGTGAGGAGCACCGGGTCGACGACTTCCACTTCCACGCGACCACTGGAGGTGCCCGCCGTATGGTTGGTTGCGAGCTTCTCGCCAGCTTCCTCTGAGAAACGCACACCCGGATTCGGAACCTGGGGACGCAATTCGAGCACGATCGGGGTCGACTCCAGCTGACGAGGAGTCGCAGTGGGATCGTCGTTGTATGCATATGCCGTCACGGCGAAGTAGTACGGCTGATTATTCACCAGCGGACGGTCGATGAGCGCATCACGCGTGACGTCGTACGAACGAATGATGCCGCCGTCTGTACCGAACTGGGCCGGCAGATCGAGGATGACGCCTGTCTTCTCATCAATGAATTCATCGAAGATGATGGCGACCCCATCTTCGACGTCATAGGTCGCAAGACGGATACCGTCGGCAAGCGTCGAACTCCTCGTCGGAAACTGATACACATTATAGCCCTGGAACGTGAATCCACGATCGTTGTGCTTTTCAACCTTTGCAACGGACTCGGGATCACCCCAGTGCAGAATGAGCTTGCGATCAAGCAACGAGGCCTTCACTACTGGTGTGGGAGGAGCCTTGGGAAGATCGAAATTGTTGTCGAATGCCAACTGGGCAAACTTGTCGTAATACTTGAGCACCTTCAAGCTGCTGAGGCGATCGGAACCACGCGCAACGATTGCAGAAACCACGACTTCCTGCGTGTCACCCTTGGCCAGCGTGAACGGTCCGGCCGTCATGAGGAAGCGACGATCACCAGGCGTCGAAATGATTCCGTCGATCCATCCGTCGCGTGTGATGGGGTCACCTGCGAGACAAACCTTCACATCCTGATTTGAGGTCGGATCGCGAAAAGCACGGCGATTGTACAGGAAGCCCTGCATGTAATTATACATCTCGATGGAACCGCTCGGATCCTTGAGTGTCGGGTCGCGATAGGTCGAGTTGCCGTTGATGTAAAACGCGAACGTCGAGACAGGCAGGTTTCGCCACCCTTCGCGCAATCCGAAGTCATAGTGCGCAACACTTGCTGCGTCGGGCACGATCGGACCCTGGAAAAAGTCGTACCCCATCGCAGGCGGGATGCCGTACACTTCGTCCTTTGCCAGACCGTTGTAGCAATACCCAAGGCTCAGCGTTGTATCGATGCCGACAAAGTCATCGTATGCATCACCGAGATCGGGATCGGACCACTTCGAAAAGTACGCGTCCATGATGTCGTTGACACCTTTGTTGATGACGGTGTACTTCGAGAAGACCATGTTTGCAAGGGGACCCTGCTGATTGTACGCCCATGTGAGGGTGTGCAGCTCGATCCCGATCGGCGCGGTGCCGTACAGATTCTGCGTGCGACGGTTGTCGAGATCGTTCGAAACGAACCACAACGTTTCGTCACCCGGAAGATTCGGGATGTCGAACGACGAATTGTCACCGTTGGCGAGCCAGTCCTCGAAATTCGGATCGTAGACTCCGTTTCCGTTCTTGTCGATATACGGTGCGCCGAACTCCGCCGGCCATTCGCTGAAGTCCTTCTGCAGATCCTGCTGATCCGTGCTGCTGAGCCCCTCGAAGCCGAGCTTGTCAACCTTCAGAATCTTGTAAATCCGGGCACGCGGATCCGAGGGATCCGACGCTGTGCCATCAGACTTGATATGACCGGCCTGCAGACCGGCATTGTATGTCGCGCCACCGACGCGGATCTGCCCTTCCACACGCCCGCCCCAGAGAATACCGTCTGTGAAGACGACATACTTGGCACTGTTCTTCGGCCATTCGAGACCGGATTGGTCGGAAAGCGGATTGTGTGCTGTGCGGCCGTTGTTCGACAGCCACATCAGAATGTTGTTGACAGAGATGAAATCCCACTGGTCGTTGGTCGCAGATTTATCGAGCGACTTCTTCGCCTCGCCCTCGGGCTCCCCTGAATACGCGGGACCGACGATGGCAACAGCGAACAGCAGAAGAAGAGAGAATCGCAGTGCTTTCATTGAATATATGCTCCGAAGTAATGATCCTGTCATTGAATGCGATCCGTCCATTAGAACGTTGCGCGCACACCGATGTTGATGCGACGCGGTGATCCGTATACGCCGGCGTTCATCAGGTTCTGCTGATAGTAAAAGTCCTGATACAGATCTGCGAACACCTGACCGTACGTGGCATACTGCGCGAGGCGGTTCTGGCCTTCATCGGTTGCAAGAAAACCATTGTCAACGGCACTACCCGATGTCGCGTAAACGCTGGTGATGTTCTTGATGTTCAGGATGTTTGTGATCCAGAGGTAGACATTGAGATCAACTCCACCAACGTTGACGGTTTTGTCGAAACGACCGTCCATCTGGAAGGTCCACGGTGTCCGGGATGCGTTGATCGATTCGACCGGCGTCCGACGATCACCGAAACTGAATTCATTCACGCGCGTATACGGGCGCCCGCTGCTGAAGTTGAACAGCAGGTTCATGCCGAAACGCGAGAGGAACTTCGATCCGAAAAGCTCGGGACCATCATCGTCAGCAAAGCGATAATCGATGTTGACCGACCCGCGGTGCGTCTGATCGAAATCAAGAAGCTGCGCATACTTCGGCAGGTTCGGGGTTTCGGTCGGCGAAAGCCACAGCGCACGGAATGCGGACGACGGACTCGAACCCGTGCCGCGAGCATCAGAGAACGAATAGTCGGCCGACACCTGTACGCGTTCGACACGACGCACATCGATCTTCAGCGACACACCACGACTCGTTGCAAAGTCACCGTTGACCCAGGCATAGTACGCAGGATGCTCGGCACCCGGCTCGGCCTGAATCTGGCGCTGCTGGATCTCATCGCTGATATCCTTGTAGAAGGCACCGATGTCGAAGGCGAGATTCTCACCGATCTGCTGACGGAAACCGAAATCATACTGTGTCGTGCGCTCGGGACGCAGACCGAAACCAACGGGACTCGATACCGCATAGCCACCCTTGATCTGGCTTGAAACAGTTGCAAGACCGAGATAGATGTTCCGCAGACGCGACTGCTGCACGAACTTGCCGTACTGTGCATAGAACACCGTCTGGTCGCTGACCGGGAACGAGAATCCGATGCGTGGACTGACGGTCGTGGAGGCCGGTACGTCGCGCACGTTGTTGGGAGTATAGTCGATCAGACCTTCAGGTGTGAACTTGATGTTCCCCGGATTGATGAACTCCTTGGAATTCGTGTTGATGTAGTCGTACCGCAGACCGATGTTGAGGACGAGATCCTCAAGCTCGATCTTGTCAAGAGCGTAGAATGCTGCAAACACCGGCTCCTTCGGTCCATCAGGACCGCTATCGACTGTACGACCGTACATGTCGTACCCGAAGTAGTTCGTGCCAGTGCTGCCTGCGATTTCGAGCGGTGTGGCATCCGGGGACTCGCGGATGAACTGCTTGAGACCGAACGCATCTACACCGTAGCTGCGAATTTGATACTGCAGGAACTCACCACCGGTCTTGATTTCATGCGTCCGACCGATCTGATGCACGAAATTCAGTTTCGCCTGGAGCGAGTTGTAACGGGATTTTGTATACGCACTGTAGAGGGGATAGCCGAACGGCACGAAGCTGGCACCGAAAATCGGTGTCGTGAGCATCGGGATGCCGTCAGCGCGATAATTGTATCCATACTGCGCGTTTGCCAGTGAATCGCCGTACTCAAAAATGTTGTGCTTGTGGTCAGGGTCCATGCGGACGCCATAATTCCCAGCAAATCCCACATAGATTTCATAGAATGTGCTCGGACTCAGCAGATGGGTCATCTTCAGATTACCGCTGTAATCCTCAGTCTCAGTCATACTCGCACGCCGTTCGTCATACTGCGTGGTGATGCTGGCACCACCACGACCATTTGAGGTCGCGTACGAACCACCGACACGGATGTTGACCGGGATGTCGTAACTGTTGAGTTCAGCAGTCACATTTCCCTGCAATGTCCACGACTGACTGGCTGCGTTGAGCAGCATGCCGCCGGGGAAGCGGTAATCGACCTTCTGAGCGGCAGAACCGAGCTGCGGATCGAAGATGCCGATTTTCTCCTGCTCGGCGGGATCGAGAAGCAGATGGGCCTCGGTGTTGCGGAGAATCGCATCGTACTTCGTAGTGAGATCGTAGGGCTGCCACCAGCCCGAGGCCGGTGTGCGGGAAAACGAGTTCTGCCCGGCGACGAAGAAACGGAAGGGTCCGTAAATGGGTCCGCCCGCCGTGAGAATATAATTGCTGCTTCCGGTGCTATAGGTGCCGAGCGTCTTCTCGCCGACCTTCGCCCAGTTGTCAGTGTACGCTTCAAACTCGTAGCGCAGCTTGCGTCCGCCCGACCGTGTGGTCGTGCTGATCATGCCGGCATTCGCTCCGCCGAACTCCGCCGAGTACCCACCTGCCTGGAAGTTCACTTCCGCGATGGCGTTGTTGATGACGGTCACGGAGCGACCGCCAAACATCGGGTCGTTGGCCGTGATGCCGTCGACCTGATATCCGGTCTTGTCTGCGCGGCTTCCACGCACGACCAGACCCTCGCTCGTCGACACGACACCTGCCTGGAGTGAGACGAGTCCCTCCACGCCGCGAACCGGCATGTTCTCGATGTCTTCCTGCGTGATCGTCGTCTTTGCGTTCGTGACGTTCTTGTCGACGAGAGGCTTCTCGGCGGTGATGATCACCTCTCCGAGACTGACCGCCTCGCTGACCATCTGAAAGTCACGTGTGGTCGTTTCTCCGCTGCGCACCTGTACATCGCGCACGGACATTTTCTGATACCCGATGGAACTGGCAACGATCGTGACCTTGCCGATCGGTGCGTTGAGAATCACATACTCGCCATCCACATTCGTGGCGGCGCCACGTTCCGTGCCCTCGATTCTGATGTTTGCTCCGATGAGGGGCTCCTTCGTCTCGCGGTCGATCACGCGGCCCGTCACCTTGCCCGTCTGTGCGACGGCAAGAAACGAGGGGATCACGACGAGCGAAAGCAGCAGGAACAGTAGCTTTTTCGTCATACAAGCCTCCAATGAGGAAAAACTCGTGGGTTGATTGCCAGGAAGGATGCACGCACGAAGGTCGCCTCCGGCCGCCGGGCCGGGTCACGGTCGATGAAAAAGCGTGATGAAATCACAGACATGTGGGAGTGAATTTCTGTGGGCGGACCTGATGTCGTGGTGCAGGTACAATGCATCGTTCGAATGTATCATTACCTGCTCTTATTTCCAATGTTTTCCAGAACATGCGTCCCGAATTCGGGACGCACCAACGGAACCGCAACCGTGCAATGCGGGGCATCGACGCTAACGAGCAGACACAGACCAGGCCAAAGCGTTACACGCCGGCTTGCCGGCGCGAAGCGAGAATCATACTTTGCTCGAGAACGACCCGCATTGGCCATCCCGACACGACCATGAACCCGCCTCTCCCTTCTCGCACCCTCATCCTCATGCGTCATGCGCGAGCGATCGCCGGCGGACCACTTCTCGAAGATCATGACCGGCCGCTCCACCCGAAGGGGACTTCCGATGCAACGCGCGTCGCCGAACGTCTGCGCGCTCGAGGTCTCGCTCCCGACCGCATCCTCACAAGCACCGCAAGACGTGCGATGGAGACCGCTGCCCGCGTCCGCGATGTATTCGCCCTCCCTGCCTCCCAGCTCGAATCGGATCGTCGGATCTACCATGCCGATGCCTATGAACTGCTCGCCTTGATTCAGGAATGCGGGGATGCTGCGAAAACGATCATGGTGGTAGGTCACAACCCGACGCTCAGTCACATGGGAAGCCTCCTCGTCGGACGCACCGTGCACATGGAAACCGCGGATCTGCTCGTCATCACGCACCCCGCCGCATCATGGCCACGGCTTGCGCTCGACGGTCGCGCGACCATTCGGTTCCACGCATCCCCGGAGACCTGAGACGCACATGCTCCGCTGTGCGGTGAGAGCGCGATCGGGACGTATATTGCGGACATGGTCATTTTTTCCTGCAACGGCATCACAAAGGCGTACGACGAACGCACGCTGTTCACCGACATTTCCTTCGGGATGGAGGAAGGCGAGCGCGTCGGCATCATCGGACGCAACGGCGTGGGAAAGACCACGCTCATGCGCATCATCGCCGGTGCGGAAGCCCCGGACCGTGGCATCGTCGCCTTCAACAGCGGCATGCGCTACGAATACCTCGACCAGCTCCCGCGCTTCTCCGGCGGTTCCGCAACCGTGCTCGACGCCGTCATGGACGCGCGCGGCGACGTGCGCGCACTGCTCGATCGCCACGCCGAACTGTGCTCGATGCTCGGGCGGACCGGTGACGAGCACCTCCAGCACGAACTCGACGATGTGCTTCGCGCAATCGAAAGTGCCGGGGGCTGGACGCTGCAGAATGAGGCAACCGCCATCCTGCATCGGCTGGGGATGCATGAGATCGAGCGCAGCGTCTCGCATCTCTCCGGGGGACAGCGCAAGCGCGTGGCACTGGCGCGTGCGCTCGTGTCGGATCCTGACCTGCTGATTCTCGACGAACCGACCAACCACCTCGACGCCGATTCGGTGCAATGGCTGCAGGACCGTCTTCAGAACACCGCGCACGCCCTGCTGCTCGTCACCCACGACCGGTACTTTCTCGATGCCGTCGTCACACGCATCATCGAGATCGACCAACAGACCCTCTATTCCTTCCCCGGAAGCTACGAGCTCTACCTCGAGCGCAAGGAAGCCGCCCTCGACGCCCAGCGCGGGTACGACGAACATGTGCGCACCAAGCTCCGCACCGAACTCGCCTGGCTGCAGCGCGGTGCGAAGGCCCGTCGTACCAAGGCCAAGAGCCGCATCGACTGGATCGCGAAAATGAAGGCCGCGCCCAAGGTCGAGGAACAGCGCGATGTCAAGATCGATGTGGGCATGAACTTCCTCGGCAGCCGCGTGATCGATGCCGTGAACATCTCACGCCACGCGGGCACCACGCTTCTCTTCGATCAGTTCACCCTGCGCGCCACCGCCGGCGAGCGCATCGGCATCATCGGCGCCAACGGCTGCGGCAAGAGCACCCTGCTGCGCGTGCTCGCCGGCGAAATCGAAACCGAAACGGGCAGCCTGAAAATCGGCGAAACCGTCCGCATCGGCTTTTTCAAGCAAGAGCCTGAGGACCTCGATCCCGCCCAGACCGTCATCGGAAGCCTCCGCGAAATCGCCGAGTACATCGACACCGGGGTCGGCCGCGACCGTTACCTCTCGGCCCGGGAACTCCTCGAACGCTTCCTCTTCCCTGCCCGCAAGCAGGGCGCCTTCATCCGCACCCTCAGCGGCGGCGAGCGGCGGCGCCTTTCCCTGCTGCGCATCTTGATCGGCAATCCGAACGTCCTCTTCCTCGACGAGCCCACCAACGACTTCGACATCGAAACACTTGGTGCCCTCGAAGGTTACCTCGAGCACTTTCGCGGCTTCCTTGTCATCGTCTCGCACGACCGCGCGTTCCTCGACCGCACCGTCGACTTCATCTACGCCTTCGAAGACAACGGCGTAATCAAGCAGTACCCCGGCAATTACTCGAGCTATCTGGAAAAAAAGGAACTGGCGGAAGCGTCCCGCGAACGTCCCGTGCCCCAGCCCGTCGCACCTCGTCCCCCTCGCGATGCCGCCCCCACCGTGCGGAAGCTGTCGTACAAGGAAAAGCGCGAGTTCGAGGAACTCGAAGCCCACATCCATGCGATGGAGGCCGAACGCGACGCACTCAACGCCTCGCTCGCCACGGGCGATGTGGCTGACTATGCGCGGCTCACCGAAACCACCAGCCGCATCGGTCTGCTCGACACCGCCATCGACGAGGCAATGGACCGCTGGCTCGAACTCGGCGCCATCGCCGAGGGCGGCTGAGCAGCTGCCGCTCCCCTCACGCATTACTGCAGATATTCCCATCCGGAAGTGTGAAATCCGCTTCCCTTGCGCCCCCGCTTTTTGTACATTACTCCGTTGCTTTCTCCGCAATGACATGACCGGTCGTTTCGCGACGGCCGCAGCGCAGCACCTCCCTACGCGCAGCACCTTCTGATTCGTACATTCCTGAACCTCATCCCGTTCGAAGGAGACTCACTCATGGCTTCAACCGTCAAAGTCGCTGTGACCGGTGCCGCCGGCGCCATCGGTTATGCAATCCTCCCCCGCATCGCATCCGGACAAATGTTCGGTCCCGACACCCGCGTGCGCCTCAGCCTGCTCGAACTACCGCAGGCCATGGCCGCCCTCGAAGGCGTCGTAATGGAACTCGACGACTGCGCCTTCCCCCTGCTCGATGGCATCGACATCTCGAGCGACGCCAACGAGGCCTTCGACGGCGTCAACTGGGCCATCCTCGTCGGATCGAAACCCCGTACGAAGGGCATGGAGCGCAACGACCTCATCCGTGAAAACGGACCGATCTTCGTCGGTCAGGGCAACGCGCTTACGCGTGCCGCCGCCGATGTGCGCGCCGTGGTCGTCGGAAATCCCTGCAACACGAACTGCCTGATCGCCATGCACAATGCGGGCGATGTGCCGAAGGACCGTTTCTCGGCCATGACCCGGCTCGACCAGAACCGCACCATGGCACAGCTCTCGCGCAAGGCGGGCGTGGGCGTCGGTACGATCACCAACGTCGCCATCTGGGGCAACCACAGCGCAACCCAGTATCCCGACGTCGAGAACACGAAGATCGGCGGCGCGGCCGCAATGGGCGTGATCAACGACGACGCGTGGGTGCAGGGCGAGATGATCAAGATCATCCAGCAGCGTGGTGCGGCCATCATCAATGCACGCGGATCCTCGTCGGCCTTCTCGGCCGCCAACGCCGCCATCGACCATGTGCGCAGCCTCGTCACGCCGACCCCGGCAGGCGACTGGTTCTCGGCCGCCATCGTCAGCGACGGCAGCTACGGCATCGATGCCGGTCTCATCTTCTCGTTCCCCCTCACCAGCAAGGGCGACGGCACCTGGGAGATCGTGCAGGGGCTTCCGCTGAGTGATTTCGCGAAGGAGAAGATCGCGGTGACACAGCAGGAGCTGCGCGATGAATTGGCGGTGGTCAAGGACCTCCTCTCCTGATCCCTCCCCCATCCTCACACAGCAAGGGCATGCCACACGGCATGCCCTTGTTCGTTGCAGAGCCCAGGGTATGGGTGCACTATCACCGCACGTGGTGGAGTTGCGTCGTGCACGTGCCCGACGCCGTGACGAGGCTGACCGTGTACGAACCGGACGGCCAGGCGTTCATGTCGATGCGCAGCGTGTGCGTGCCCCGGGCGAGGTGCCCGAGATCCTCCGCATGCACACTGCGCGCCAGCATGTCATGCACGCGAACCGTCACCGCACCCTCTTCCGGGAGAGTCATGTGCAGCGTGGCATCCCCGCGCGCGGGATACGGGGCGATCGTGAGACGGAGCGCGGGAACGTTCATGCGCACAAGCACTCCCTGCGAGGCCGTGCGGCTGCCATCCATGTCCACCTGCATCAGTCGGTAGATCCACGCAGTGTGATCCTGTGGCGGGGTGTCGATGTGGGTGTAGGATTCCGCTGAGGTGGTCGTTCCCCTGCCCGGCACGAATCCGACGGATTGCCACGGGAGCGCGTCGTTCGACGCAGATGCATCCGCGCGGAGTTCCTCCTCCTCGGTGCGCGTTGCAGGACGTCGCTGGATGTCGAATCCCGCATTGCCGGTTTCATGCTCTGTTGTCCATTCCAGATGTACGTCGCGATTCCGAGCGGAAGCGGTGAAGCGCGCGAGCGTGACGGGGATGAAATTGTCCCAGAACAGATGCACACCGTTGCCGAAGGTCGTGATCCAGGTTTCCCTGTAATCATGCGGATTGGGGAAGAACCGCAGTGGATGCCGAAACGGGAATGGCGTTCGCATGAAGATCGGGTTCGCCGTTAGGCAATCCGTGGTGTACAGGATCCCCTCGCGCTCGGTGGCGACATGCATTTCACCGGGCAGGAAATTCCAGTAGATGCACGATTCGACACCCGAGGTCGTGAGAATCCGGCTCCAGCTCACGCCGCGGTTCGAGCTGCGATACAAGCCGCCGAGTCCGTTGGCACCGCCGCCCCAGCCGCTGAACACGCCGGCAAACCAGACATCCTCAGACGGGAAGCCGGGGACGTAGAGATCCTTCGTCCAGTACTGCATGCCAGGCGCACTCCGGTCGCTCCATGTCTGGCCGTGATCGGTGCTGAGAAAGACGCCGGAACTCGCCGTGAAGGCGAGCGGAGACCCGGCACGCCGACCGGAGTAGGTGCAGACGACTGATCCATCGGAAAGCACCTGCACCGTCCAGGGATGCCCCTGCGTGCGGGGGGGAGACGGAAGCCTGGTCCAAGTGGCAGCGGGACCGTTCTGCAGATCAGCGGTTCTGTAGATCCCGCCCAGCGTCGAATGCACGACCGCCGCGTACATGCGATTCGGGTTGGTCGGATCGATCGCCGTGCACGTGACGGGGTGGCCGAAGTCGTGCAGCAGCGTCCATGTAAACATGGTGCCGGTCGAACTAAGCACACGTCCCGACGCGCCGTCGATCATCGCATCGGTCAGATGCGTGCTCTGGTAGAGATCATGCACCGTCGACGACGACGCATAGAAGGTGCCGGTCAGCGGGTGTTGGGAGACATGGTAGATCGTATTCTGCGTGAGTCCCGCAGCCGTGAATCCCCAGACGCGGCCATAATCCGAGCTCCGCATCCCCCGTGTGTCGCTCGTGCCGACGAAGCTCGTGGAATCATTCGCCCAGGCGATGCACCACGCGCTCACATTCTCAAGACCGTTGCCCAGATAGTACCGTCCCTGTGGTGTCGGCGAGCCGGAGGAATTCTGCGCATTCGGATGGACGTAGGCCTGCTTCCAGAGCGCACCGCCGTTCGTAGTGACATGCACGAAGCCGAGGTCGGTGATGGCCACCCGCTGCACGTCACCTGGTGCGACGGCGAGACCGAGTACATACTCCCCGTAGCTCCATCCGCGATCTCCTCCGTCACCACTCCATCCCGTCGTGATGTTCTGATTGTTCGCGGTGATGAAGACTGGTGTCCAGAGCGCCCCCCCATCGGTCGTGCGCAGCACCGTGGGCGTTCCTGCACTGCTTCCGCCCGCGAGATACGCGACCGACGGTGTGGCGCGTGCGGTTGCGACGAAAAAAGGATGCACACCCGACGGGATCCCATTCATGCGTGGGACCCAGCTGCCCTGCCCGTATTCGAAGGTGTACACGCTGCGATACCCGTCATGCTCGGCTCCGGTGACACCGGCATACACATCGGCACGATTCAGCGTCACGCAGTAGAGGCGCAGCACGCTGCCTTGGCGTGCACCGCAGAACGAGACGATCGCCTCGTTCTGGGGGATGCCTGTCAGGGGCAGCACCGTGAAGCTGCTGCCTCCGTTCGTTGAGGCGAGCACTCCGGCATTCGTGCCGACAAGAATCACCGACGAGTCGAAAAACACCCCCGCAACATGACACCCGGCACCGCCGACATTGCTCGTGAAGACACTCGAAAATGTCGCTCCCCCGTCACGCGATACGTAGAGGGTTGTGTAGTCGGCGACGAGCAGACGCGAAGTATCGAGGGGATCCGAAAACAGCGTAAAGGCTCCACCCGATGTGGGATCCGTTGCGAGCGGCTGCCAGGTCGTTCCGGCATCCGTCGACTTCGACGGAATCGCCACGCCATCGTCGTCGTCAAGCACGTAGCGTATTGCAGGATTGGCGGTGAACTGCACGAGTCCATGGCGCGCACTCCCCTGCAACGTGCGCCAGTCGATCAGATTCCATGACGCACCCATGTTCGTCGTCCGATAGACGCCGCTCATGTCGGAGGTCACATGCAACTCGGATGGATTATAGGGACTGAAGGATGGAAGGAAGAAGGCACCTCCCCCGCCAGGACCGTACGGACCCGAAAAACCATATGGCGCCGACCATCGCTGACCTGCAGCGGGTGAAGGAAGCAACACGATGACGAGCGCGCAGAGCGCTGTCACAAATGCGTGACGCATGATTCCACCTCATGAGGACTGAGGGTTGGAACTTACGTCCACCTGAACAGGAAGTCAATCATGGCACTGCGCCACCTCATGGTACAGACGCCGGCTTCCATCAGCGGAGCCGTTCAGCGCACGCGGTGCACGTCTCCCGAACCGCTGACACTTGCGCGCACATCGCGTACGGGACCTTTGTAGCCGACGTCGCCCGCGCCCGAGATCGACACATCGAGCAGTTCCGACACGTCGAGGCGGCAGTCGCCGGAACCCGAGATCGTAACGCGCGCTCGCGCGACAGCCAGATCGGATGCGGTGATGTCTCCGGCACCGGAGATCGTCACATCGAAATCGCGTGCACTGCCACGCAGCACGATGTCGCCGGAACCTGAAATACGTGTGCGCAGATTCGTTGATGCGAGCCAGAGCCGTACGTCGCCCGAACCGGAAATCGACAGATCGAAGGTCGGTGCGTCGATTTTGTCGGGACCCGAGACATCGCCTGACCCGTTGATGTGGATTCCCGCCAGCTCGGGCGCCGCCACGTGCACGACCACAGGACGTGTACTCTCGATGCACTTGCGCGTGTCGATCACGAGCTCCCCATTCTCGACCGCCGTACGGATCAGCGGCAGCAGGTTGTCTTCGGCCTCGACCACGACGGATTGCGCAGCAGCCTGCCGCAGCACCACATCAGTCCCTCCCTTGATCACCACGCGCTGAAATGTCGACACCGAACGGACATCGCGGGCGACTGTGCCGGACCCCTGCACACAATCGACAAACACATGCACACACCCCGATGCGATGAAGGCACAAACGAGGGCGAGTGGAACAATGGTGACAAGTCGTTTCATGGCGAGGTCTCCTCTGCGAAACACGGTGGCCGGGTGAAAGCCGTATGCCTGTATGTACTACCGGATTCGCCGGGAGTTTCAATCATGCACACAATAAACTAATTTCCCGGGTCGCTGTCCAACGTATCTCCTTGCGCATTCGAATTGTCTGTATCGAAGGCGATTCTCTTTCCCCCCTTCACGGAGTATTCCGATCATGAATGTCGACAACCATGGTCACAGCCCCACCGGCGCACGCCGTGCGACCACAGGTCTCGAACCCTATGCGGGTCCATGGACCCTCCGACAGGCAGAACACCTGCTGCGCAGGGGAACGTTCGGCGCGACAAGGGACGACATCGCGGCCTTCGCAGCCCTGACGCCGTCAGCCGCCGTACGGAAGCTGTTCGAGCCGCAGACACCACCACCTGACCCGTACGGATACGGACTCTCCGATCCATCGAATCCACAAAGCGCGCGACGCATCTATGCGTGGAGCGAGTACGCACCCGCGATAGACAACTACTTCCGAACAGGACTCCGCACGTGGTGGCTGGGACTCATGCTCGCGGGGCGTACCAGTCTGCTCGAGAAGATGACCTTCTTCTGGCACAACCACTTTGTCTCGGAGTTCAGCACGGTGCTGAATACGAAGTACATGCACATGCAGAACATGACGTTCCGCACCCATGCATTCGGAAACTTCCGTACCCTCGTCCGCGCGCTGACGGTCGATCCGGCAATGCTCGTGTATCTGAACGGCAACTCGAACCGCAAGGGGAGTCCCAACGAAAACTATGCGCGCGAACTGCAGGAGCTCTTCACCATCGGCAAGGGAAAGGAGATCGCTGCGGGCAACTACACACACTACACCGAGGACGATGTGCGCGAGGCGGCACGCGTGCTCACCGGCTGGCGGGACAACCGCACCACATACAGCTCGTACTTTGACAGCACACGACACGATTCCGGCAACAAGACTTTCAGCGCCGCCTATCAGAACACGGTGATCACCGGACGCACGGGCAATGATGGGGCGAACGAACTCAACGAGTTGATCGACATGATCCTTCGTCAACCTGAGACCGCGCGCGCGATCTGCCGCAAGTTGTATCGCTGGTTCGTGTACTATGAAATCGACGCCACGGTCGAGCAGACGATCATCGAGCCGCTGGCCGCACAGCTTCGCACCGGCAACTACGAAATTCAACCCGTGCTCGAGACACTGCTGTCGAGTGCGCATTTCCATGCAGACGACACCGTCGGGGCAATCATCAGCAGTCCGGTCAATTTCCTCACGCAGACCCTCGTCCGCACGCGCTTCGCACTGCCCGAACCCGGCACGAGTGATGCTTCGAAACTGACGGCACTCAATGCGCGATCGCAGATCACCACGACGATGGCCGCACTGCAGATGGATGTGTTCGACGCGCCGAGCGTGGCGGGCTGGCCCGCGTATCATCAAAGTCCCCAATTCCACGAACTGTGGATCAATACGGTGACACTTCCACTGCGGGGTGCCGCCACCGACCTGCTGGTTGACGGAAAGACGAAGTCGAGCATCGTGATCGACTGCATCGCCTTCGCACGGGAGAGCGCGGCAGATCCTTCCGATCCCCGCATCCTCATCGACGATCTGGCACGCGCGCTCTTCGCGATCGACATCACCACGAAGCAGCGGGAGTTCCTGCTCGAGAACGTGTTGCTGGGTCCGGGACTACCTGACTACGAATGGACCGTCGAGTGGCTCGATCACGTCAACGATCCCACCAACGCGCTGAAGAAGGAGGCCGTCAACGGCAAACTGAAGACCCTCCTGAAGTTCATGCTGCGCATGGCCGAATATCACTTGTCCTGAACGCGCACGGAGCAATCGCATGAAACGCAGAGCCTTCCTCTCCCGCCTCGCGCCTGCGCTTGGCACACCCTTCGTCCTCGGGGGCATCAGCATGCGCGCCTACGCCCGGTCGCCGAGACTCGATGCGCTGACCGCCGCACTGTCGGCAACCGATCGCGTGCTCGTGCTCGTGCAGTTGTCGGGTGGCAATGACGGACTGAACATGGTGGTGCCGATCGACCAGTACGCGGCCTATCAGGCCGCACGTGCAAACATCGCATTGCCCGAGCAATCTCTGCTGCCCCTGCGCACCGGTCTCGGCCTCCACCCGATCATGACCGACCTGCACGCGCTGCATGGCGAGGGCAGGCTCGTCACGATCCAGAACGTCTCGTATCCAAATCCCAACCAGTCGCATTTCCGGGCGACCGACATCTGGATGTCGGGATCCGCGTTCAACGAGTACCTGTCGTCGGGATGGATCGGACGTGCGCTCGACGTCAGCTTCCCCGGGTACCCCGACGGCTACCCCAATGCGGCAATGCCCGATCCGCCGGCCATCCAGATCGGGGCCGTGCTTTCCCTGCTCATGCAGGGTCCCGCCGAGCTCATGGGCATCGCCATCCAGGATCCCCAGACTTTCTATGATCTGGTCAACGGCAAGTTCGGCGGGGGCGACGATACGCCGCCGAACACGCCGGCGGGACGCGAGCTCACCTACATCCGTCAGGTACAGGCCGAGTCGCAGGCCTATTCGACCGTGATCAAGCAGGCGGCTGATGCGGCGCGCAATCTGGCGACGTATCCCACACCGGACACGAACGACCGGGCACCGCTCAGCGAGCAGCTCAAGATCGTGGCGCGCCTCATTGCCGGCGGACTCAAGACGCGCGTGTACATCGTGAATCTGGGGGGATTCGACACGCACGACAATCAGGTGGACGCGAGCGACACGAAGGTCGGTTCGCACGCCACCCTGCTGCGGAGGCTGTCGCAGTCCATCGCCGCCTTTCAGCGGGATCTCGCGCTGCTTGGCATCGAAGACCGCGTGGTCGGCATGACCTTCTCCGAATTCGGACGGCGCGTCACCTCGAACAGCGGTCGCGGTACCGATCACGGCACGGCGGCGCCGATGTTCGTCTTCGGGTCGATGGTGCAATCAGGCGTGCTCGGTGCGAATCCCGACCTGTCGAATCTCGACCGGAACAACCTCCGCATGGAGTTCGACTACCGGCAGATCTATGCGTCGCTCCACCGGCAATGGTTCGGGTTCGGCACGGGCGACAGCACGGCAGTGCTCGGGGGCAGCTTCACCGAGCTTCCGATCATCCGTGGGAGCGCAACCGGCGTGGAGGCGTCCACAGCCGACGGATTCTCGCTCGCGCAGAATCACCCGAATCCCTTCACGCACGAAACGACCATCCAATGGAGTCAGACCGCGGAGGCCGACGTGCATCTGGCAGTCTACGACACGCGCGGACGCGAGGTCGCCACGATCGTGCAGGCGCGGCGTGGTGCAGGCACGCACACGGCGCAGCTGGCTTCCGCAGGACTGCCCGCGGGCACGTACATCCTTCGCCTGCGAGCCGGCCGTGCCCAGGCGGTGCGCATGATGACGCGCGTACACTGACCTCCCTCCCCCAGGCATGAGAACGCCGCCTCTCCCTCGGGGGAAGGGCGGCGTTGCTCATTGATGGGGGATGGGAATCCGCGCAGCATCCGACGGCGGCGCGGCGCGGATGTCCGCCGCAGCTACTCCCGTACCGGCTGCACCTCCTGCGACGCTTCCTCGCGCTGGAAGCCGCCGAGGATGTCGACTCCCATGGCATTGCTGATCATCTCGGCCATGCTGATGACTGCCGAAGGAAGCTGCGTGACGGCGCGGGCAGCACCGGACGAGCCATCGCCACCTCCGTCGATGATGCTGAGCTTGTCGATCTGCACATTCGAGACCGTTTCGCTCAGGTGTGCGATGATGTCGGGCAGCATGTTCATGAGGAAGATCCTCTCGCCTTGTCCTTCGGCGGTCTTCCATGTCTCGATCATGCGTGTGAGCACGGCGATGTTCGCGTTGCCGTTTTCGAGAATGGAGGATGCATCACCGCGGGCCTCGAGCTCCATCGCCTCGCGCTTGGCGCGGGCGGGTTCGATCACATCGGCCATGAGGCGCTTCTGCTGAAGGATGATGCGCTCTTCCTCCATGTGCTGCTCGTACTGCACGCGGGCGATTTCGCCGGCGACCTCGGCTTCCTTCTCCTTGATGATGGCCGCCTTCTCGAGTTCGGCTTTCTTGATGCGGAGATTCGTGTTTTCGGTCTCGACGTCCTGCTGGGCCTTGGCCTGCGTGACCTGCACAGAACGGTCTCTGCCGATGCGGGCAGATTGGATCTCCTGCTCGGAGCGGGCCTTGGCGACTTCGGCACGCTGCTTGGAGGTCGCTTCGGATTCCTCTGCTTCTGCGGCGCGCAGGGCTTCCGCCATGCGGGCGGCGGCGAGCACCTCGGCGGTTTTCTTGCGGCCGATCGAATCCAGATATCCTGCATCATCCGACACATTCAGGATCTTGAGCGTGTCGAGCTGGAGTCCGAGCTGCTTGAGATCCATGTCCGCCTCTTCGATGAGGCTCTGCGCAAACTTGAGGCGATCCTCATTCACCTCTTCGGGGGTCAGCGTGGCGAGGACGCCGCGCAGGTTGCCTTCGAGAGTGACTTTTGCGATTTCGTGGATTTCTGCCTGGGACTTGGCAAGGAAGCGTTCGACCGCGTTGCCGAAGGTGGGCTCGATCGAGTCGATCTTCACGTTCGCGATGGCTTCGACCTTGAGGGGGATGCCGCCTTTCGAGTAGGCGTTCTGCACCATGAGCTCGAGAGGGATCGTCTCGAGCGACATGCGCGCGGCACGCTCGATCAAAGGCACGCGGATGGCACGACCCCCGCGAATGATGCGGTAGCCGACCACATTGCCGTCACTGAGCGTGCGCTTGCGTCCGGAGAGGATGATGACCTCGTTGGGGTGACAGATCAGCAAGAGGCGGCTGATGGTGATCATGATCACCACGATGGCGAAGAGCGCGATGAACACGATTGAGGCAATGAAGCTTTCGATCATGAAATCCTCCTATGTGAGCTGAGTTGGTGGATGGTCTTCGAGCAGGCGTCCATCAATCACATACGCCACGCCGCCCTCGACGCGGGAGACGATGACGGTGTCGCCGGGTTTGAAATGCGCTCTGCGTTCCTCTGCCGCGACCTGGGCGAGTAGGACGAGCGTCTGCGTGCCGCTGCGCACGGAAATCTTGCCGGGCTGCGTGCGACCGCAGCCTATGGAGACTGTCGCCGTTGATCCCCGGAGATCATTGAGATTCACCGACTGCCCCGTTTCGCTGCCCTTCAGGTAGCGCATGAGACGGTAGCCCACCTGCGAGGCGAAGATTCCCATTCCTGCAGCGGAAATCGCGGTAATGAAGGAAGGAATCTCCAGCGTGGTCAGCACCGTGCCTGTCAGCCCGAAGAACGCCATGAAGAAGACGAAGTTGCGGAAGCTGAGGAAACGCACGGCATCGGCGGTGCTTGTGGCATGTGAATTGCTGCTGTCAGGAGAATGCGTTACGTCATGCCCCGTCGTGACCGCGTGTACGTCCGTTCCATCATGCATCGGCAGCGCGTCGTGCGCCAGATCCGCATCATGCGCCAGCTCGCCCTGCGTGTCGACATCGGCATGCGCACCGAGATCATGACCGGCGTCGGCGTGGGCACCGAGATCATGACCGGCGTCGGCGTGGGCACCGATTTCGTGATCGGCACCGTCTCCGCCTGCCATCATTGCCATCACGAGCAGGACACCGCCAAAAGCCAGGCAGGCAATGTAGATCATCAACATGCGCACCACCCCCGGAACATGGACAAGACGTTGAATTGTGGAAGTGCCGCAAGGTACACATCACCACAGAAAAATGACAGGCACGGCACGCCGATCTTCCAGAAAAAGATTGGTATGTCTGAATTTTTCGTGCTGAAATATTTTCACAGTTCGTGCAGTTTTTTACTGCTTTTGTTTCATGAATCACTTAAGTTAAGTGCCGGAGTCCATTCAAATATCAATGGTTCGAGGTTGTCCTATGGATCGTGTGTACGGTAGAACATCCATACGCCATCTGACATGCACGGTATTGGGGATGTTGTTCCTCACCGCCGTGGTTCGTGTCGAGGCGCAAGACATCCGCACGTCGCTGACGATGTTCGACAACGTCGGCAACAGCGGATCGGTGACGGTGGGGATCAATCCCGCGGCCACCGACGGTGTCGATGGTGGCTTGGGGGAGGCGGTGCTCGGACCCAGGCCGGGCGCGGGCGTCTTTGACTTGCGGGTGATCGATGATGATCTGTGGACTCCGACGCTGCTCGGAGACGGCGTATCGCTCGATCTGCGCGGCATCTACGGTCCCCCACCCTTCACGACCACGCACGAACTGCGCGTGCGACGCAGCGCGCTCGCTACTACGACCTCGTTGCAATGGGCACTGCCCCTGCAGGCCGGCATCACCGGTGCCCGGCTCGTCTCCTACCCCGACACCACATTGTTGTCGGTGGACATGACAGCCATCTCGCAGGTGGTGCTTCCTCCGGGAGTGGGCAGATATCTCGTGCGTGTCACGTATGGTGGTCCCAGCATCCTGCGCCATATCTTGACCACGACCGTCGATCCGATCGCCGCGGGCGGCATCAGCATCGCTCCGAACCAGGCCGACTACGCGCCGGGCTCGCCCGTGCTGCTGACGGCATATGCGACCGATACCTGCTACGCATTCTCGCACTGGTCGGGGGATGCGACAGGATCACTCTCCTCGACAACCATCCTCATGAACGGGGATCGGGCAGTCACAGCGCACTTCGTGCCCCGCATGTTTGCGTGGACGGCCTCCTCCCTCGTGCCCTTCGTCGTCAATCCCACCACCCCGCCTCCGCAATCCCTCGTGATCGCGAATGCCGGCATCGGGTGTCAGGCATGGACGGCTTCCGCATCGATGCCATGGATCGCACTATCGACGACCGCCGGCGTGGGCAACAGCACCATCGATGTCTCGATCGATCCTTCCGCCCTGCCCTGCCCCGGGACGCATCAGGGATTCATCACACTGACGTCGACGCAAGGACTTCCCTCGACGCTGACCGTGCCGGTCACGGTGTTTCTCGGTACGCCGTCCGTCTCAGCGCGTACACTGGGAGCGCCCGTGTTGATCGGGTGTCAGCCGAAGGCCAATGATCTGATCGTGGTGACGATCGACAACGCGGGTGTGCAGCCTGTGACCTTCCCGACAGCGCCTGTGCCGGGACCCGGTTTCGTGCTGAAGAATCCCGCCGCATTTCCGCTGACGGTCAACCCGGCAGACTCCGCGCAGTTGTATTTCGAGTTTGCGCCTGTCGGCGGGCAGAACGGCATCATCACCGAGAACATGGTCCTGAATGCGAGCACCTGCGGTCGTCAGGTGCTCGTGCAGATCAGCGGCACGCGGATCGCGCCGCCGATCACCGCCGATGTGCAAAGCGTGCACTTCGGCACGATCTACGAATGCGCTGCCGAGCCGCTTCCGACCGCGACAATCACGCTACGGAATCTGTGGAGCGGACCCGTTCAACTGCGCATCACAACCGTGACGGGCGATGCGATCGATGTCATCTCCGCTCCCGCCATGCTGGCCGGTGGTGCCAGTGGCGCCATCGTGCTGCAGCCGCAGCGCCTCGGCAACTCGCCGATCTCAGGTCCCTTGACCATCGAAGCGGACTATGGTGTCTGCACGGAGATCCTGCAGGTCCAGCTCAACGGCGAGCGCGCCCGCGCCTCCTTCCGCGCCGAGGCTGCGGCGACACCTGGCTTTTTGCCCCCGCAGGTATTCGATTCTGTCTGTGTGGGCGGGTACTCATCCACCCGCTCCGTTCGCATCATCAACGACGGCACAGCGCCACTCGTCATGGCCCTGAGCGTGCCACCACCCTTCGAGGTCGACGGTTTCCTCTCCTCATTCCAGCTCGCACCCGGTGCGCAGCGCATCGTCACGCTTCGTTTCCATCCCGTCGCGAGTGGCAGCTTCACCGGCGTGTTCACCATCAATGCCGATCATTGCGCACTGACTACGTCGGTCGCTCTGTCGGGCTCCACCTTCAGCCAGCAGGTGCTCGCCACGACCGTGACGCCCGCGACAGTTCGACTCGGCAACTGCGACTCCTCGGCGCGAATCAAGGTGAGCATCGCAAACAATGGCACGTCACCGGCGACCTTCACCACGCTGCCTGCACTGCCGAGCGGATTCAGCTGGGACGGATCAGTCACCCTCCCGATCGTGATTCCCGCGAACCCCGCCACCCCGTTTGAAGCCTTCGTCACCTTCCGTCCCCCGATCGGTCAGGGCGGCAGTTTCGGAGGCAGCGTGCAGTGGTTCGGTGATCCCTGCGGCACGGGCGCCTACTTCACACTCGACGGCGAGCGGGAGCTTCCGCAGGTGGCCGTGTCGGTACTCGACACCTTCGTCGTCGCCGCGGTCCCCCCCATCCCCCAGACCCTGTCTGTCGCAGCCGTCTCCGGTGCCGGATGCTATCGCTGGTCGGCGTCGGCAGACAAGCCGTGGATCGTGCTCTCCCGCTCGTCGGGCACGGGCGACGATTCGACGGTTGTTTCGATTCTCACCAGTGCGCTTCCCTGCCAGGGCACGCACGCCGGCACGATCACGATCACGCTGGCGGGACTCGATCCCGTCGTCATTGAAGTTCCAGTGATCGCTGTCGTCGGCAGTTCGGATCTGGCCGTCACCGTCACCGGTTCGCCTGTGATTCTCGGCTGTCAGAACCGCGCCAACGACCTGATCAGCGTCACCGTCTTCAACAACGGCGGCGCATCAGTCACCTTCCCGGCAGCCCCCGCGTTGGGCGAGGGATTCGTGCTGCGCAATCCGGGCGCGTTTCCGCTCCTGGTTGCGGCGCGCGATTCCGCTGTGTTTTATGTGGAATTCGCGCCGACCGCATCGCAGCGGGGACTCATCGTCGACAACACGATCCTTTCGACAGCCGGGTGCGGAAGCGACCTTCTTCTGCAGCTCAGTGGAACGCGCATTGCTCCGATGCTCACGACAAGTCTTGCACGGATTGATTTCCATGAAGTGCTCGTCTGCGAGGGAGACTCCCTGCCGTCGATGTCGCTGTCCATCACCAATGCGCATGCGGCCCCGGTGGCACTGCGCTACACGGCGCCGCAGGGACTGTCGATCGTGTCCGCCCCGGCGCTGCTCGCGCCCGGTGCAGGCGACGTGATCGTCGTGCGTCCCGTTGCACTGACCGCGGTCGATTTGAGTGGCGTGCTCCTGATCGAAGGCGACTACGGCGTCTGCGTCCAGCCCCTCGCGCTTCCCTTCGAGGCCCACGTGCGTGTGCCGGGTCTGCGTGTCGAAGCTGCATCGACCCCCGGAACGCTTCCACCCCAGGTCTTCGACACGACCTGCGTGGGTGCCTATTCGGCCCCGCGGCTGATCCGCATCTCAAACACGGGCAGCGCCGCGCTGCGCGTGACAGTGACCATGCCGCTGCCCTTCGAAACCGATGCCTGGGGTTCGCTGCTCGTGCTGCAGCCGGGTGAGGAACAGCTGCTCGCCGTGCGCTTCCACCCCACGACTGCTGGATCATTCGTCGGCAACCTCGTCGTGAGCGCCGATCAGTGCGCACTGTCTTCGACTGTCGCGCTGCAGGGCGTGACGGCCGGCCAGCAGGTACTGCGTGCTCTCGTCTCTCCGGATACGATCACCCTCGTTGCCTGCGAATCCGACGCCACCCTGCGTCTGACCGTCACGAACACCGGGGCACGGGATGCGGTCTTCACATCGCTTCCCGATCTGCCTGCGGGCTTCGCCTGGGATCCCGCGCTGACCCTGCCCATCCTCATCCCGGCAGACTCGACGCGTCCCTTCGAAACCCTGCTGCGCTTCGTACCTACCGGTAACGGCACGGCACGCTTCGGCGGCAGTGTCCAGTGGTTCGGAGAGCCGTGCGGTACGTCGGTCTACTTCACACTCGCCGGCGAACGCGTGCAGCCCCGCCTCACGGTGACGCCTGGCGTGCTCGATTTCGGTGTGACCTCGTGGTGCAGCACAACCGTGCAAGCGGGTCCCCGCCGCACCCTGACGCTCGTCAACACGAGTTCGCTTCCGATGCACATCAACGCACTGGCACCGACTGCAAAGTATGCACTGCATCTGGGACCCCTACCCTTCCCACAGACCGGCATGGCACTGGCGGCAGGCGCATCCATGGTGATCGAAGTTGAGGAACGTCCCGCAGGCGGCGGACGCTTCGCCGACACCTTGTTCATCGTTGCCACCGCAGGCACGACGGGAAGCTGTGAGCAGCGTCTGCGCGTCGCGTTGACCGGTGAACGGTATCAGCCGACCTTCGTGATTCACGAAGAGGCACAGAGTGCGGACTTCGGAGATGTCTGTCTGCAGTCGATCGCATTGCGCACGTTCGTGATCGAGAACATCGGCGACAAGCCGATTACCGTCCGCGCCGTGGCCCCACCTCCGACATCGCCGTTCCAACTGCTGCAGGTGCCCCTCCTGCTGAACATCGCTCCCGGTGAACGCGCGCAGTTCCGCGTGCGTTTCGCACCCGTGGTGCCGGGGCCCACAAGCTTCCAGATGGGCTTCGTCAGCGATGCCTGCACGGATACGGTGCGCTTCATGCTACGCGGCCAGGGCGTGCAACCGACGTTCGCCGTCACCGGCATGGTACCGACCGGTGAAATCACCGCGCTGACCTGCGAACGACCCGGAACGCGGCGCATCGTCGTGACCGTGACCAATACCGGCAATGATCCCGTCACGGTAGCCGACGCTGGCGTTCCCCCGGTTGGATTCATCTTCGACCCACCTGGCCAGTTCCCCTTCCGCCTGCAGCCCGGTCAGCGTCAGGATGTTTCGCTTCGACTTGTCGCATCCGACCCTGGCCGCTACGGCGGTGTGGTCACACTCCGCGGATCCGCATGCGCGAGCACTGCAACGTTCCGGCTCGAAGCGTTGATCCTCGATGCCTCCTTCGACATCCCACAGCGATCGATCGCATTCGGCGACATCCATGTGTGCACCGATGGAGAGGTCAGGTCCTCCGATCAGGAACGACTGACCAGATCCTTCATCATCCGCAATACAGGTGATGTACCGATGTTCGTGCGTCGCATGCTGACACCTGTTCAGGGACCCGTCGACATCATCGCACCGGGACTCCCCGACTTCGGCATTCCGCCCGGCATGACGCAGTTGGTCACACTGGCACTGCGGCTTCCGATCGACTCTACGGTGAATATCTTCGCCGGTGTGATCGATCTCGAAATCGCGCGTGACAGCGCATGTCCGCTCGAGTTTGTCTCCATCCCCTTCGATGGTCGTGTACTGCGCATCGATTACGGCTTCGCGCAGGATAGTCTGCATGCAACAGCCGCGTGCATCACGCGTCCGGTCGACATGCAGGCACGACTCGTCAACATTGGTTCGGCACCGGCATCGTTCAATCTGTCGTTGCTGAATGCCACGGGCTTCCGACTGGTGGATTCGGCACGCACGATTGCGCTCGCACCGCGATCGGAGCGACTCATCGACATCCGCTACACGCCCGACAGTGCACGCGTCACTGCGACGGGGACGCTGCTTGCAACGGATCTGCATTGCGGGCTTTCGACAAGTCTTCCCATCAGGGTGGACCTCGTCACTCCGGAACTGTTGCTTTCGCTGAATCCGATTGCGCCTGTTGAACGCACCTTTGAGGCGCGTCCCGGAGATGTGATCGATGTACCTGTCTTCATCGACTCGACGGTCACCTGCGCGACGGGCTCCACGATGGTGACCTTCGACATGCAGTTCGACGTCTTCGCACTGGCACCACTTGCGGTGAGTTCACCGCAGGGCAATGCCTCGCTGCATCGGGTCGCTCCCGACCGTGTCGTGATCACCATCGCCAACGCGGCGCTGTTCAGCGGCGAACTTGCACGGATCAAGGTGGAGGTGCTGGTCGGTCCGACAGCGTCGACCTCCTTTACGATTGGTGCTGCCCGGGTGCAACCTCCCATCGCGATCATCGACACTGGTCTGGCTGCTCGCGCGACCGTGAGGATCCAGCCACGCAACGGTGTGACCACACTCGCGGATCTCGGCATCACGAGCGTGCGTCCCCCGAAGCCGAATCTGATCACGACCGTAAGTGCCTCGCACACGGCAGTGACCGTCGAGGTTGCCGCAACTGCCGCGGGTGAACTCGCGCTGTTCGACCAGCTCGGCAATCTCATGGTGCGGCTCCATGCCGGGACCTTCGAACGCGGTGTGCACACCTACGATCTGGAGACCGCGACATTGCCCAACGGATTGTACTTCGTCACGTTCCGAGCGGGACGCGACATGACCTCGCAGAAACTGATTCTCGCCCGATGAGGAGCATTCACCCATGAACTCAGCACATGCTCGCACTGTCGTCATCGCCGTCCTCATGCTGACGGCTCTTCCCCAGGCGTATGGCCAGCTTCGCCGGGCCAATGACCGCACCTGGCATGCATTGCGCGGCGGTCTCGTACTCGGGTATGCCCGCAGTCTGCACAGCGGCGATGTGCCGATGCTGCCGACAGACGGCAACACGATGTTCACCGATGGTGGTGGCAGCAATGTCACCTTCGGTGTGCTGCTCGAGAAGCCACTTTCCCGCTTCATCGCCCTTGGTGCCGCCATCTCTCTCGATCCCCTGAGCGCGACATTCACCAAGCGTTTTCAGGAACCCTTCCGCATCGCCGATTCGCAGGGCACCTTGTATGATGTTCGTCGAGAGCACGAGACGGAATACTCGCTGCAGTATGTCTCGTTGCGCGCCTTTGCAAAGCTGTACCCTTCCGGCGGACCGGGATTCTTCGTCGGTGGCTCGTTCGGTCTCGCAGCGCTGGCGAAGGGCACGTACAAGAATTCGGCGATGCTGGTCGAACCGATATGGGCGAAGGGCAGTCAGAGTGCAACGACGAGCGGCGACCTGCCTTCGGCCAATGAACTGCGGTATACCGTCGGCGCCCTGGTCGGTTACGAGATCTTCTTCAACTACGGTTTCGTCGCCCCCCAACTGCAGTACGATTTCGCACTCAATGCCGTTTCGAGTGCGGGCTGGTCTGACAACTGGTCGGTAGACAATCTCCGTGCCGTGGTGACGGTCACCTTCCCCTTCCCGTTCTGATTCACATTTGCGCATGAAAAAAGGGCCTCCCATAGGAGGCCCTTTTTTCGTTCTCGCCGGTGATTACCGGACCTTCAATTCCGCAGTTGCATGGTTGCCTGCAAGATCGGAGACGCGTACCTGCACCGTCGTCCCCTTCGCCTTTTTCCAGATGTCTGCGGGGATGAACCAGAAGCGCTGCGCCTCAGAGTATTCAAGCGGGATGATTGCGCCATCCAGCCGCGCCACAATGCTATGGGTGTTGACACCGGATTCGGCGTCCCGTACCGTGATGCGGACAGGCATGTTCGACCGTGAGGCAGCGCTGATGCCTATGACGGGATCCACCGCATCGCGTCGGCTGACGTAGGTGCCGAGCATGCGGGAGACAACCGCCTCGACCCGTCCATCACCCTGCTGTGGCTTCTGCACGCATCGGATGCGTGTGGAGGGATGTGTTGCGGTGATGAACGGCTTCCCCCCGGTGTCGGAGACGCGCATCGAGAGTGCGGGTGCGCCAGCCAGCGGGATGTCGTCGGGCCATCCTACATAGGTACCGGGCGATCCTTTCACAGGTGTGATCCCGCACAGCATTGAACGGTAGACGTCTCCCTTCCGGAATGTCAGGATGCACGATCCATCAGCGCTGCGCACGACCCCGCCGCTGCTGTCGGTCACGAGTGTGGCCTCGATGTGATCCGACCACTGGGCATTGCTCCCGGGAACGGTGATGGTCGTTCGCGCTTCGCCCGCGAATCCAGGCCAGGAGCGGACGACAGCACGGAAGCGTCCGCCGCCGAGTGGAAGAATGCGTGCCCGTGTGGTGGTTTCCCCCTGGGTGAGGTTGACCTCGGGATCGCGTTCTCCCGCACCGGAGATCATGTAGACGATCTCGTCGAAATGGAAGCTGCGCTCGACGCGCAGGGATCCCTTCGATCCGGTCTGAACGGTGTTCAACGAGAAGGCGTCGGCGAGCTTCACGTCGGCCGTGATGGTTGCGGTGTTGCCCGCGATGTCGGCTGCCTGTATGCGAAGATGCCGCGTTCCCTCGCCGAGCGTTCGTGCCGAGAGAACGCCAGCATCACGCGTGGCTGGCGTATAGACTGCCAGATCGTTGCCATCTTCACGATAGATCTTGCGGAATTCGCCCTGGGCCCGCTTCATCATCCAGTGATCACGATCGATGCGGATATGCCAGCCATGCGTGTTTTGAATGCGGTCGAAACGCGCGGCAAAGTGCCGCCTTCCATCGACGTCGAGGGAGAGATGGTAGGGTGTGGGTGTATCCTGCGCACCCTGCGCACGGTCGAAGGCACGCAACTGCAGGCCGACACGTCCGCGTAGAACGGGTGTGCGAGCGATGCCCCAGGATCCGTCCTTGCGACGCGTGACAGGTACGCTGACTGCATCGAATCCGCCGTCGATCGACGACAGTGCGTCGAGCGGCTCGAATCGAAGCTGCACTGGCTCGGGTGGGATGCTGTCAGGGACGGCGAGCGCAGGTGCCCGACCGGGGTGCACGGGGTTGTATTCGGGATCACGCACTTCGAAGTGCAGGTGCGCGGGACCCGCGCCCGTATCGCCCGTGTAAGCCACGACCTCACCCTTCCGCACGGCGAGACTGCTGTCGGGCCACTCGGCCATGCCGTAGCTGCGTCCCATTGCCACGAGGCGGGCGAAATACGCGTCCCGGATGCGCGCGGGAAATCCATCGAGATGCGCGTACGACGAAAAGTACCCATCGCGGTGGCGCAACACGAGCAGCCACCCATATCCGAAGGGCTCGAACGTGATCGACGAGACCCAGCCGTCGCGCACGGCGAAGACCTTGAATCCGTTTCGGAGTCCCGTGCTGACATCGATCCCCGCGTGAAAATGCGTCGCACGAAACTCCGCGAAATCCGATGTGCGGATGCGCGATGCATCCGTGGGCCAGATGTAGTCGTTCCAATCCGTTGGTGGCAGCGCATCGGGCGATGTCGTACGCGCGAGCGCGGCATCAACACCGAACGTACCGCCGCCACCTGCCAGACGTACCAGATACCCCGCTCCTCCACCGACGACGGCAAGTGCGGCGACAATCACAGCGATACGCAGCATTCGCCTGTTCATGCAGCGCCAGCCGACTGCGTGGTCCCAAGCGTCTCTGAACCGGCGACTGTGAATGCGGCACGGGTCATGTTGGCGAGCACGAGGTCGAGCCTGTCTCCAGGGGTCAATGCGGCCACTCCTTCGGGCGTGCCCGTGTAGATGAGATCGCCTGCCTCGAGCGTGAACATGCTGCTCAGATACTCGATCAGCACCGGAACCGGGAAGAGCATCATCGCCGTCGAACCCTGCTGCCGACGCTCGCCATTGACATCGAGATGAAACTCGAACGATGCGGGATCATCGGCTTCCCCACGGTCGACGAAGGTCGAGATGCAGGCCGACGTGTCGAATCCCTTCGATATCGTCCAGGGCAATCCCTTCTTCTTGAGTTCATCCTGCACGTCACGGGCAGTCAGATCGAGTCCGATGCCCCATCCTCCCACATGATCGAGCGCGCGTTCGCGCGGGATGTTCCTGCCACCTGTGCCAATCAGGACGACCACCTCGACTTCATGGTGCACGCTGGCACTGAAATGCGGCAGCACGATCGTGCCCCCATCGTCGAGCAGTGCGGAAGCCGGCTTGAGGAAGACCACCGGGGTCTCGTTTGCGACGTTGCCCAGTTCTTCAATGTGGCGGGCGTAATTGCGTCCGATGCAGTAAATGGTTCCGACGCGAAGGGAAGTTCCGGAGGGGTGCAGTTGACAGGTATGCGGCATGATGCGGTGGTCGGTGGTGAAAACGGACAGCCATCAATCTACAAAAAAGGCCCTTCCCCGAAAACGAGGAAGGGCCGAATCCAGCGGCATCGGATCCCGTTGCAGCGAGTGACCGCTCTGGCGGTCAGGACCCGGGGACGCAGCTGCAGCGATCAGGTGCCAGCGCTGTAGTCGTTCATGTACGACAGCTGTTCGGCCGTGAGCTTGTCGATCTTGTAGCCCATGGTCTGCAGCTTGAGGCGCGCAATCTCCTGATCCTGCGATTCGGGAATGTCGTGCACGGTCGCCTCGAGCATGCGCCCCTTGCTGGCGGCTTCGGCCAGTCGGATCTGCGACATGAACTGGTTGGCGAAGGACATGTCCATCACCTCGCTGGGATGCCCTTCCGCTGCGGCAAGGTTCACCAGACGTCCCTGTGCGAGCAGGTAGACGCGGTTTCCGCTCTTGCGAATCACGTACTCTTCGTTGTTGGCGCGAATCGTGCGCTTCGACTTCGCGAGCTTCTCGAGTTCGGGGATGTTGATCTCGCAGTCGTAATGACCGGTATTGCAGACGATGGCACCATCCTTCATCATCGCGAAGTGCTTCTCACGGATCACATCCTTGCAGCCGGTCGCAGTGATGAACAGATCGCCCACCTTTGCCGCCTGATCCATCGTCATGACCTGGTGACCTTCGAGCGTCGCCTTGAGCGCGGCTGTCGGCTTCACTTCGGTGATGATCGTGTTCGCGCCAAGTCCCTTCGCCCGCTCTGCCACACCCTTGCCGCAGTGACCGAAGCCGGCCACGACCACGTTCTTGCCCGCGAGCAGCACGCTGGTCGCACGCAGCACGCCGTCGAGCGTGCTCTGGCCCGTCCCGTACACGTTGTCGAAGTCCCACTTCGTCTCGGCATCGTTGACGGCGATGACCGGGTACTTCAGCTCACCGGCTGCCGCCATCGCGCGCAGACGATGCACACCCGTGGTGGTCTCCTCCGTGCCGCCGATGATCGTCGGGATCAGTTTGGGGAATTTTTTGTGGATCGTGAAGATCAGGTCCGCACCGTCGTCGAGCGTCAGATTCGGTTTGAAGTCGAGCGTGCGCTCGATGGCCCAGTAGAACTCCTTGACGCTCATGCCGTGCCAGGCGTAGATCGACACGCCGTTGGCGGCGAGAGCCGCGGCGACTTCATCGTTCGTGGAGAGGGGATTGCATCCGCTCCAGCTCACATTCGCACCGGCGGCCACGAGGGTTTCGACCAGCACGGCCGTTTCCTTCGTCACGTGCAGGCAGCCGGCGATGCGGAAGCCCTTCAGCGGCTTGGTCTTCTTGTACTTCTCGCGCAGCGCCATGAGCACCGGCATGCGGCTCTCGGCCCATTCGATCTTCTTGCGGCCTTCGTCGGCCAGCTTGATGTTCTTGACTTTGTATGCAGCGTTCGCTTTCGCCATGGAAATCGTGTATCCTTTTGATGGTGTGTTCGTGAATGATCAGATCTTCTTGAAGACTTCGACGAGGTCGGTCTTCTCCCAGGTGAAGGCCTTGTCCTTCGGTCGCCCGAAATGTCCGTACGCGGCAGTCGCGCTGTAGATCGGCCGGCGCAGGTCGAGACGCGTGATGATGCCGGTCGGCGTCATGTCGATGTTCTTCTGGATGAACGCCGCAATGTGGTCGTCGGTCAGGCCGTGCTTGACCGACCCGTGGGTGTTCACATTGATCGACACGGGCTCTGCCACGCCGATCGCGTAGCTGACCTGGATCGTGCATTCGTCCGCGAGTCCTGCAGCCACGACGTTGATGGCAAGGTGACGCGCCGCATAGGCGGCAGAGCGGTCGACCTTCGAGGGATCCTTGCCACTGAACGCGCCACCGCCGTGCGGCGCCCAGCCGCCATAGGTGTCGACGATGATCTTGCGGCCGGTCAATCCCGAATCGCCATGAGGACCGCCGATCTCGAAACGACCGGTGGGATTGACATGCAGCTTGATCTTCCCGTTGAGGAATTTCTGCGGAATGACCTTGTTGATCACGTGCTCCTGGACGTCGGCACGGATCTGCTTCTGGGTCACACGCGCATCATGCTGCGTCGACACGACGATCGTGTCGATGCGCACGGCGCGGCGACCATCAAATTCCATCGTCACCTGCGACTTCGCATCGGGACGCAGATACGGCATCAGATCCGGCTTCTTCTTGCGGATCTCCGCCAGTCGCTTGACGAGCTTGTGGGCGTAGAGAATCGGCATCGGCATGAACTCCGATGTCTGATTGGTCGCATACCCGAACATCATTCCCTGATCACCGGCGCCACCGGTCACCACGCCGCGCGCGATGTCTGGGGACTGTTGATGCAGGTGATTGGCCACGCCGCAGCTGTCTGCGTCGAACCGGTACTCGGGTTGCGTGTATCCGATCCTGCGCACCGTCTCCCTGACAATTTCCTGGATGTCGACATACTCCGATGTCGTCACCTCGCCGCCGACGAGCACGAAACCCGTCGTCGCAAAACACTCGCACGCCACACGTGCATCACTGTCCTTGGCGAGAATCGCGTCAAGCACAGCGTCGGAGATCTGATCACAGACCTTGTCAGGATGTCCTTCGGACACCGACTCCGACGTGAAGAGATAGGCCATGAAAACCTCTGGTTGATTGATGGAAAAACATATCACAGCAAGATACCGGATACCCCGACACAGAACAACGCCCCGCGCGTTACCCGGAGGTCAGATCGCCGCGCCCGTAGCGCCTGCCCTTCCACTCCGCCCCGCCTCGCGCGTACGCCCGCATCGATCCCCATAGCAGCGCCACCAGATACCCGAGCGAGAGCGGCTGCAGCAACGCGTGCCAGGCGGCGAGTCTGCATTGCAGGGACAGGATCAGGCGGATCACCATCGGCAGTGCGATCAGCAGCACCATCGGCAGCGCCAGCTCCGCACGCCAGCCCCCGATCAGCGCCGCCACCCCCAGCGGAAGCCACCCGAGCAGCACGCCCAGCGTGAAGAGCATCAGGCCCACCGCAAGTCCCCGATGAAACCCCAGCCCCGGAAACAGGTTCTTTGTGAATCCCCGCCAGACCTCTTCGCGGCGCGTGTACATACGACAGCGCGCCAGATCTGCGCCGTTGGCCAGCGCGATGCGGGCGCCGGTGGACTTCACCGCACGTGCCAGCCAGACGTCGTCGACGATGGATCCCCGCACCGCGGCATGTCCCCCCGCCGCGTCGTAGGCCTGGCGCCGCACGAGCATCACCTGACCGTTCGCCGCCGTGTAGGCCACGCTGCGGCTGTGCGTGATCATGAACATGGGGATGAACGTGTAGTAGATGTAGTGCATGAGCGGCACGGCCACGCGCTCCCAGAAGCTTCCGGTGATCTGGCGCGGCAGCGCGCTGACCAGATCGATGCGGCGGTCTTCGCACCATCCCACAAGGGATGCCACGAGTGCAGGATCATGCGTCGTGTCGGCATCGACGAAGAGCAGCCAGTCCCCATGCGCCTCGCGCGCCGCCTGTGTGCAGGCCCAGGTCTTCCCGACCCAGCCCTCGGGCAGCGGTGCCCCCGCAAGCACGCGCACCCGCGCATCCTCCGCCGCATGGCGCGTGGCGATCGCATGCGTGGCATCGGCGGAGTTGTCATCGACAACGAGGATGTCGAGATTGTCAGATTGCTGCGCGCGTAGTGATGTAAGACACGCATCGAGCACCGCCTCCTCGTTGCGCGCGGGCACGATCACGCTCACGCGTGCGGGGGGCGTCCCATCGCCGCCTGCGGCCTGCGACGCACGCCGCGGAATTCTTTTGAAGGTCAGCGCGTTGAGCAGTCCGACACCCATGAAACTCACCGACACCGCCACGAGCACCCACGCCAGCACGATCATGCGCATCCCCCCGCAGAGAGGACGTCCGTGAACATCGCCTTCGGCGCCCGCCATGCCGCACCGCACGCGCTCACGACGCGCGGCGCCTTCGAATGGTGGTATGTGGATGCGCTCGACGCGCAGGGAGAATGGGGCATCGTGGTCATAGTCTTCGATGGATCACCGATGGCGCCGGATTACGTGCGCGCCATTCGCACCAACAACGCTGGTCCCCAGGAGTTCCCGGCCCTCTTCTGCGCAGTCTACAACAAGGGTGTGCGCCGCTTCGCCGCCTATCAGCTGCTCGCGCCCGGCAGCCTCCTCGCGCGGGGGGATGCGGCCTCGCTCGAAGTGACGGCCGGGGACCTTGCCCTCACGCTCGACTTCGCGCGTGGTACGGGACGCATCCGCGGGGCGCTTGCCTCCAAGCTCGGCTTCCGCCGGGTGGAGCTGGATCTCGCGATCGAGCGCGTCACGGGCTGCGCCGACCGCGCGGAGATCCTCACACTCGAAGACTCCACCCACACGTGGAATCCCATCTGGCCCGCTGCCCGTGTGCACGGACGCCTGGCGCTCGACGGCACCGCGCACACGCTCAAGGCCGACGGGTACGTCGATCACAACTTCTCGGCGCATCCCCTGCACGAGGAGGCGCATCCCTGGTACTGGGGCCGCGCCCGCGCCGGAGACCGCACGCTGGTCTGGTACACCTGGGGCGCCGCGGCGGACCAGGCTTTCGTCGGCGAATGGCGGGGGGATGACATCCTCGGGTACGCCAGCGATGTCGATGTGCAGAGCAGCGACTGGCACCGCATCGCGATGGGCCTGCGCTACGCGGGGCGCCTCGACCTGTCGTGGGGAAGCTGCCTGCTGCGCGTCGAACACCGGCGCATCATCGATTACGGACCATTCTACCTGCGCTTTCTGGCGACGCTGCGCGACGAGCATGGGGCCGAACATGCGGCGGTGGCCGAGTACATGCATCCCCGCCGTGTGGCGGCGCACTTCTTTCATGTGTTCGTCAACATGCGGGTGGATCGCTCCCGTCGCCGTGCCGCGCTGCGCACCGGGCGGAGATAAAAAAAAAGGCCGCGTCGAGTCGCGGCCTGGGGAGCCATCCATCGGATTCGAACCGACGACCTGTTCATTACGAGTGAACTGCTCTACCAACTGAGCTAGGATGGCGTCTGAAATGAAAAAGCGTTTCAGCACAGCGAATATATACACGCCATGGTGTAATTTCCAAGTGCTCACGTGAAATCCGATCTGACCCGTGCACCTGCTTCTCGTCGACAACTACGACTCCTTCACATGGAACCTCGCCCAGCTCTTCATGGAGTGCGGCGCCCGCGTGACCGTGCGCCGCAATGATGCGGTCAGGGCGGATACGCTCGCGCATGGAGCGTATGATCTGCTGTGCATTTCGCCGGGTCCTCGCGATCCGGCGCACGCCGGATGCAGCATGGAGATGATCAGCGCGGCTGCGGGACGCCTGCCCGTGTTCGGGGTCTGCCTCGGGATGCAGGCGATCAACGAGGTGTTCGGCGGTCGCACGGTGCGTGCTCCGAGGCCCGTGCACGGCATGGCAACACCCGTGCGCCACGCGGCGGCGCCGCTGTTCTCCGGCATCCCCGACGGCTTCGCCGCGGCTCGCTATCACAGCCTCATGTGTGCGGATGTTCCCGACTGTCTTGTCGTGACCGCTCGTGCCGACGACGGCGTGCCGATGGCGCTCGAGCATCGCACGCTGCCGATCGTTGGAGTGCAGTTTCATCCCGAGTCCTTTCTCACTGCCGTGGGAGCCCAGCTCGTGCGCAATCTCTTCTCGCTCTGCGCGCACGGCGCGACATCGGAGGACGCGGCATGAGCAGCGCCCTGCCCTCGATCGCACTCACCGTGCGCGATGAAGGATGCACCGGCATCCACGCGCCGGATCCCCGCATCGCCCTCGCCCGCGAACTCGCACAGGTCGCTGCGTGCGCACCGGGCACGCCCGTGGTCGTGCTGCTGAGCGGGGGGGATTCACCCCTCGCCCGCCGCTCCATGGTGGCCGAGGCCCCGCTTGCGATCCTCCATGCATCCGGGGGAAGCACCCGGCTCGCGACCTCCTCCGGCACCTGGACGCTGGACGCGGATCCCTTTGCCGCACTCGACGCCCTGCTCACTACGCTCCCTGCTGATTCTCCCCCACAGCTTTTTGGCCTCATCGGCTACGAGGCTGCGCGACGCATCGAACGGCTGCCCGGCACGACGACCGACGATGTGGGATTTCCGGATCTGTTTTTCCTCATTCCCTCCCTCCTGCACGTGCACAACCGGCAGTCCGCAGGCGGCGTGCGACGCATCGCCTTCGAACTGGAAGTCGCCGGCGAGCGGATGCTTCCGATGGGGGCCGGGGATGTGGCACGGGTGTTCGGTGACACGCAGCCGGCGGCGTGCACGGACGCGATCCGCGGCGAAGCCGCATCCGCTCCACACACCGGCTCGTCGTTCACACATGCCGTCTCGTCGTTCACACACACCGTCTCGTCGTTCACGCGCGCCACGTACGAACATGCCGTCGCCCGCACGATCGACTACATCCACGCGGGCGACGTGTATCAGGTGAACCTCTCGCAGCGGTTCTCGTTTCCGTTCGCGGCGCATCCCTTCGAGCGCTGGCTCGCACTCTTCGACCGGAACGCCGCGCCCTACTACGCATATGTCGATACGGGTCGCCATCAGGTGCTCTCGACGTCGATGGAACGCTTCCTGTCGGTGCGCGGGGCGGAGGTGGTGACGCAGCCGATCAAGGGGACCCGGGCCCGCGGCACGACGCCGGATGAGGACGCCGCGCGCGCCGACGAACTGCGCACGTCTGCAAAGGACGATGCCGAACTGTCGATGATCGTCGATCTGATGCGCAACGATCTCGGGCACGTGTGCCGGCCGACATCGGTTGTGGTGCGTGCGCACAAGCTGCTCGACAGCTGGCGCAACGTGCACCATCTCTCGAGCATCGTCGAGGGAGTGCTGCGCGACGAGGTGTCGATCGGCGAGGTGCTGCGCGCGACGTTTCCGGCGGGATCGATCACCGGCTGCCCGAAGATCCGCGCCATGGAAATCATCGACGAGCTCGAGCCCGTGGTGCGCGCCGCGTACACGGGTTCGATCGGCTGCCTCGGTCCCGCCCGCGACATGGAACTCTCGGTCGCGATCCGCACCGCGATCGTGCACGACGGCGTCTGCCATGTGAGCGTGGGCGGTGGCATCGTGCGCGACTCACTGCCGGCGGACGAGTACACCGAGACGCTCGCCAAGGGCAGCACGCTCTTCGACGTGCTCGGCGGCGGCATGCCCGGGGAAGCATCCGATGCGTGACGATCGCATGGTGTTGTGGAACGGCGTGCTGGTCGCCGCCTCCGAGGTGCGCATCTCGCCGTGGGATCGCGGACTCCTGCTCGGCGACGGCGCCTTCGAAACACTGCGCGCCGACGAGGGCCGCGTGCACCGCATCCACGCCCATGCCGCCCGCCTCGCACGCACGCTCGCGGCCCTGCGCATCGCGCCGCCGGACACCCTCGCCTGTTCCGCTACGCGCTTCGCCGAACTGCTCGCAGCCAACGGACTCGACTCGGGATGCGTCCGCCTGCGATGGACGGTCACGCGCGGCGCGCTCTCCGGCGGCGGCCTTCCCGGCGGCACCGTCCCGACCGAACTCGTCACCGCCGAGCGCTACAGCGCACCGGACGACGACGCCTACGCGCAGGGATGGTCCGTACTCGTCTCCGACCACATGCTCGCGCCCTCGGTCGCCGCACACAAGAGCCTCTCCTACCTCCCCTGCCTCCTCGCCCGCCAGGATGCGCTCGACCGCGGCCACGACGAGTGCCTCCTGCGCGCACCCGACGGCAGCATCGCCGAGGGCTCGGCATCGAGCATCCTGCTCTTCCGCGACGAAGTGGCCATCGTGCCCGACACACCGCATCAACTTGCCGGCATCACCCGCACTGCCGTCTGCGCCTTGCTCGAGGCGGATGGAATTACCGTGCACGCGCGGTGTGTGACCGATGAGGATCTCGCCATCGCCGACACCATCTGGTGCTGCAACGCCCTGCTCGGCATCATGCCCGCCGCATCTATCGGAAGCCGTGCATGGCCCGCGCCGCGGATGCTTCCCCACCTGCGCGCCGGTCTCGCCGCAAGGATCCGGACACGGCTCTTCTCCTCCTCTCACTGACCTCACAATCCTAATCCGCCAATTCGGAGCCATTGTCTCCTTCGTCCTTCCTCCGACTGGTGTCACCTCGCATAGCTTGGATGCCAGAAGGTGCAGGCCTATATTCGTAATTGTTTGATTTCACAACGCTAGCGGTGTTTTTCTCCGGAGAGATTGTGTCCATCGAATCCATTTTATTCTTCGTTTTCGCCTTCATCGCCGTGGCCAGCGCACTTCTCATGGTCAGCCGGGCGAACCCCATGAAGAGCGCACTCTTCCTCATTCTGAACTTCATCGCGCTCGCGGGCATCTACCTCACCCTCCATGCGCAGTTCGTCGCCATCATGCAGATCATCGTGTATGCCGGTGCCATCATGGTGCTCGTGCTGTTCGTGATCATGCTGCTCAATCTGCAGGATGACAAGCGGCTGCAGGAAGTCCGTTCGTGGAGAAGCTATGTGGCCATCGGATTCTCGGCCGTGCTGCTGGTGCTGATCATCCACGCGGTCTCGTCGGTCACAGTGCTCGACTACGGACCGATCTCGCCGCAATCCGAGTCGATCGGAACCGTCGAGCATATCGGCAAGGTGCTCTACACCTCGTTCATCTTCCCGATCGAGATCACGTCGCTGCTCCTGACCGCCGCCATCATCGGAGCGTTGGTCCTCGCCAAGAAACGCTTCCCCTGACCGGCGCCCCCACGAAACCCGCACACGACCGCCCTCCATCGCCATGATCCCGATCGAATACTATCTGTTTCTCAGCGCCGTCATGTTCACGATCGGCGTTGTCGGCGTGCTCGTCCGCCGCAATGTCATCATCCTTTTCATGTGCATCGAGCTGATGCTCAATTCCGTCAATCTCACCTTCGTCGCCTTCTCCGCCTATCTCGGCGAGGCGTCCGGCCAGGTGATCGTCTTCTTCGTCATGGCTGTCGCAGCCGCCGAAGCCGCCATCGGTCTGGCGATCGTCATCGCGATGTACCGGAACAAGACGACGGTGAATCTCAACGAATTGAACATTCTCAAATGGTGAGAGACGTGCGCGCGGCCCTGCGCCGCAGCGTCGCCGCCACCACCACTCACGCGAACCTGGCTTCCGACGCTCCGGTCATGACCGGATGCAATGGACGCTGATTCGACTCATCATCTGGACATCATGCATACCTACGCCGGTCTTATCGTCCTGTTTCCCCTGATCGGACTGCTGATCAACGGCTTGCTCGGAAGGAAAATCCGCAACGAAGCCGTGGTGGGATTCATCGGCAGTGCCGCCGTCGGCGCGTCGTTCATTGTCGCTGCCCTGATCTTTTTCGACATGCTCGGCGCACCTGCTGACCAACGCAGCCACACCGTCACCCTGTTCACGTGGATAGCGGCAGGCTCCTTCACGGTATCGGCCGCCTACCTCGTCGATCAGCTCTCGATCCTCATGACGCTCGTGGTCACAGGCGTGGGATTCCTGATCCACGTCTACTCGATCGGCTATATGCATGGCGATCGCGGATTCTGGCGCTTCTTCACCTACCTGAATCTGTTCATCTTCGCGATGCTCAATCTGGTGCTGGCCGACAACTACGTACTGATGTTCCTCGGCTGGGAGGGTGTGGGACTCTGCTCCTACCTGCTCATCGGATTCTGGTACGACCGCAAGTTCGAGGGGACAGGCATCACGTGGACCGGTGACGCGGCCAACAAGGCATTCTGGGTCAACCGCATCGGTGACTTCGCCTTCATGATCGGCATGTTCCTGATCTTCACCGAGTTCGGTTCGCTCACCTTCGGTGCGGTGATGGACGGCGCCTCGACCATGCAGGTCGGTGCCCCGGTCATGTTCTGGATCACCCTGCTGCTGTTCATCGGTGCCACCGGAAAATCCGCACAGATCCCCCTCTTCGTCTGGCTCCCTGATGCGATGGCCGGCCCCACCCCCGTCAGCGCACTCATCCACGCCGCCACGATGGTCACCGCCGGCGTCTACATGGTCGCGCGAAACAGCCTGCTCTACGCGCTCTCTCCCGAGACAATGCTCATCGTCGCCGTCGTCGGTGCCCTGACCGCAATCGTCGCAGCCTCGATCGGCGTGGCCCAGTACGACATCAAGAAAGTGCTCGCCTATTCGACGGTCAGCCAGCTCGGATACATGTTTCTCGCTCTCGGCGTCGGCGCCTTTACCGCCGGCATCTTCCACGTCATGACCCACGCCTTCTTCAAGGCCTGCCTCTTCCTCGGCTCGGGCTCGGTGATCCACGCCATGCACGAGGAACAGGACATCCGCCACATGGGCGGACTCAAGACGAAGATGCCCATCACCTACATGACCTTCCTGATCTCGAGCTTCGCCATCGCGGGCTTCCCCCCGCTGGCGGGCTTTTTCTCGAAGGATGAGATTCTCTGGAAGGCGTTCGCCAACGGTTCCCCCCTGTTGTGGGGAATCGGTGCGCTGGCAGCCCTGATGACGGCATACTACATGTTCCGCATGGTCACCTTGACCTTCCTCGGCACGCCGCGCTGGGCAGAGGGGAAGCATCCGCACGAGTCTCCCTGGACGATGACGATGCCACTCGTGGTGCTCGCCGTGCTCGCGGTCGTCGGAGGCTTCCTCGGAGTGCCCGCGATTCTTGGAGGGGGCAACGCCATCGAGCAGTGGCTTGCACCGGTCTTTTCCCGCGCGGAAGCGCATCTGCATCATTCCCACGAGTTCAGCCATGCGCTCGAGTACGGACTCATGGCCGTCAGCGTGGTGATCGCGATCCTCGGCTTTGTCATGGGACGACGGATCTTCCTGGCGAACCCGAATGCGGACGAAACCTTCGCCGCCCGCGCGGGCGGACTGTTCAGGACGCTCAACCGGAAGTACTTCATCGATGAGGGCTACGCGGCCGCCATCGTTAATCCCATCGTGCGCGTCTCCGATCGGGTGCTGGCGCGCATCGTCGACAACGGCATCATCGACGGCATCGTCAACGCGACCGCGGGCATCACCGGCATCTTCAGTGCCGCGCTCCGCTACGCACAGACCGGCATGGTGCAGAGCTACGCTTCGATGATCGTGCTCGGCATCCTCGTTGTCCTTTCGATCATGTTGTTCGGCTAAGAGGACCGATTCCGATGACTTCACATCTGCTTACCATCGTCCTGTTTCTCCCGTTGCTCGGCGGGCTCGTGCTCATGCTCGCGCGCCGGAATGGGAATGCCGTCAAGATCGGGGGTCTGCTGATCTCGCTTGTGACCTTTGCCGTGTCACTCGGACTCTGGATGGGATACGACCCCGCCGATCCGATGATGCAGTTCAAGGAATACGTGCTCTGGATACCATCCCTGAACGCGGCGTACCACATCGGTATCGATGGCATCTCGCTGCTGCTCATCATGTTGACCACATTTCTGACACCACTCGTGCTCCTGGCGTCGTGGAACAGCATCGAGAAGCAGCTCCCCATGTACGTGTTCCTGATGCTCATGCTCGAGACAGGCATGATCGGCGTCTTCGCGTCGCTTGACACCTTTCTCTTCTACGTGTTCTGGGAGCTCATCCTGATCCCGATGTATTTTATCATCGGAATCTGGGGTGGTCGTGATCGAATCTACGCGTCGGTGAAATTCTTCATCTACACGATGGTCGGTTCGCTGCTGATGCTGATCGCAATCATCTGGCTGGGATATTACGCCAGCACGCTGCCCGGCGGCGAGTTTACAACTGATCTGTTGCGTCTCTACGAGATCGCTCCCTCCATCCCGATGGACATGCAGGCATGGATGTTCGCAGCCTTTGCTCTCAGCTTCCTGATCAAGGTTCCAGCCTTTCCTCTGCACACATGGCTGCCCGATGCGCACGTGCAGGCGCCGACAGGCGGTTCTGTGATCCTTGCCGGCGTGCTGCTCAAGATGGGAACCTATGGATTGATCCGCTTCAATCTGCAGCTGTTTCCTCTGGCCTCCGTCGAATACGCCTGGTTCATGGCCACGCTCGGGGTGATCGGCATCATCTACGGTGCACTGGTCTCCATGGTGCAGAAGGACGTCAAGAAGCTTGTGGCGTATTCATCGGTCAGCCATATGGGATTCATCCTTCTCGGATTGTTCGGCATCACCGTCGAAGGACTGCAGGGGGGCGTCATCCAGATGATCAACCACGGTCTGTCGACGGGCGCGCTCTTCCTTCTCGTCGGTATGATCTATGATCGACGCCATACACGCATGATCGAAGACTTCGGCGGTCTCGCAAAGATCGTTCCCGTGTTTTCGACATTATTCCTGATCGTCACACTGTCATCGATCGGCCTGCCGGGACTCAATGGTTTCATCGGTGAATTCCTGGTCCTGATCGGATCTTTCAGCTCGCCTGTACTTGACTCACAACTCTATGTGATCTTCGCATCGAGCGGCGTTGTCTTCGCTGCCGTATACATGCTGTGGATGTATCAGCGCGTGGTGTTCGGCGTCTCACGCGACGAGGCGAATAATGGGATCAGCGATCTGAACACACGGGAAATCGGCCTGCTTCTGCCGATCCTCCTCTTCATCGTGTGGATCGGTGTCTATCCCTCAACCTTTCTCTCAAAAACTGAACCTTCGGTGCAACGCATCGTTCGCACCGTGGAAACTGTCCGTGCCGACAGTACGCCGTCGACCCCCCTGTCGGTCGGTCGCTGACACGTTTCCGAACCGGACCCCCGTGAAATCCTTCATTCAAAAAGCACTTCTCCTTTCCGGAGGATCCATGATGATCCTCGCAACCACGCCCGTGGCGCTGTTCGCATCGGAAGGACAATCCCACATCATCGAGCCCTCGCCGTGGATGATCATCCCGTTCGTCCTGCTACTGCTCGCCATCGCGGTCATGCCCTTTATCAACAAGCATTGGTGGGAACACTACTACCCACATGTCGCTGTCGGGCTGGGACTGATCACGATCACCTACTATGTCGCGTTTCTCGGAAACCCGGTCCGGATGCTTCACTCCGGCATCGAGTTCTTCAGCTTCCTCTGCCTGGTCGGATCGCTCTTCGTGGTCGCCGGTGGCATGCACATCAATCTCAAGGGTTACGCAACGCCCATCAAGAACACGATGATGCTGCTCTTCGGTGCGGTCATTTCGAATCTCATCGGCACGACTGGTGCGTCGATGATCCTCATCCGCCCGTACATGCGCAACAACAGGAATCGTCTCAAGGCGTTCCATGTGATCTTTTTCATCTTCATCGTCAGCAACATCGGCGGTGCCTTGACCCCGATCGGGGATCCCCCTCTCTTTCTCGGATATCTGAAGGGCGTTCCATTCTTCTGGGTCATTGAGAATGTCTGGCACATCTGGCTGCTTGCCATCGTCCTGATTCTTCTCGTGTTCATCGTCTTCGACACGCTTGATTATCGGAAGATGCCGAAAGAACAGCGCGATCGCGAAAACGAGGTGGCGGATGTGACACGGCTCGACGGCATGCACAACCTCGCATTCCTCCTGCTCATCCTCATCGCCGTCTTTATTCAGAATCCCCCGTTCGTGCGCGAAGCCATCATGATCGCAGCCGCGGTGGGATCGTATCTGACAACGAAAAAGACCGTGCATGCCGCAAATGACTTCAACTTCCTGCCGATCAAGGAAGTCGGGTTTCTGTTCCTCGGTTTGTTCGCAACCATGGTCCCCGCATTGGACTGGCTCGAATTGAACGCAGCGTCGATCGGAATCACTTCTGCTGGACAATTCTTCTGGGGAACAGGTGTGCTCTCTTCATTTCTTGACAACGCACCGACCTATCTGAACTTCCTCAGTGCCTCGATCGGTCTCTTTGTCGACCAGTCACTCGTCGTGCAGGTCAACGATATCATCAAGGCCGGTTCGCACGCGACGCTCGGTCAGTATCCTGTGGAAGTTCAACAGACGTTCCAGACCCTGTTCAAGTATCACGGCGATCTCGTGGCGTCCGGCCACGTGCCTCTCGACGATATCAACATTTCATACCTCATTGGCGTCCACCCGATCTATCTAATCAGCATCAGTGTCGCGGCAGTGTTCTTCGGCGCCAATACCTATATCGGCAACGCTCCCAATTTCATGGTGAAATCGATCGCCGAGCAGGCCGGAGCGAAGATGCCGAGTTTCTTCGGATATATGTTCCGATATTCCATACCGATTCTCATCCCCATTTTCATACTGGTCTGGCTGCTGTTTTTCTTTCATTCGTAACCGACTCTCATCGGCAGGTTCATGGATACTCTCCTCTCTGATCTCACGCAGACCGCCCCGATCGGCGGTGCATTCCTTCTCAGTCTCATTCTCATCATGATGAGTGCCTTGAAGAAGGAATCCGCAGCACTCGTCCACATTTCTTCTCTCATCGGTGTGGTCGCGCTGGCCGGTCTCGCGATCTGGACCTTCCCGATGAAGGGAGCAGCATTCGGTGGTACAGTGATGACAGGGGGATTCGCGAGCCTGTTCATTCTGATCTTCCTGCTGTCGGCGTTCCTGACGCTGTTCATGATGCGTGATTATGCGGTCAAGATCGGGGCGGACCATGGTGAACTCTATATCCTCATCGTTCTCGCAACCACGGGGATGATGACGTTTGCGTCGGGACTCGACCTCATCGTCACATTCATCGGTCTCGAGCTGATGTCGGTCTGCCTGTACGTGCTTGCGGGATTCACCCGCAAGTCCATGCGCTCGAACGAAGCGGCAGTGAAGTACTTCCTGCTCGGTGCATTTTCCACCGGGTTCTTCCTGTATGGCATCGCGCTCATTTATGGTGCAACCGGAACCACGAACATCATGATCGTGGCACGGAACCTCCCCGCATATTCCAGTTCTCTTCTCTTCACCGCCGGAATTGGATTGCTGCTTGTGGGACTCGCATTCAAGGTAGGGTCGGTGCCGTTCCACATGTGGATCCCCGATGTGTACGAGGGCTCACCGACAATCGTGTCTGCCTTCATGTCCACTGGCGCCAAGGCCGCAGCCTTCGCCGTCCTGCTTCTCGTATTCACGGCGACATTCGCGTTTGATCACGCCGCCGTGAATACGGTGTTCTCCATACTTGCGGTTGCGTCAATGGTCATCGGTAACGTTGTCGCACTCTCACAGTCCTCGATCAAGCGCATGCTTGCCTACTCCAGCATCGCACATGCAGGATACATGCTCATCGGATTGACAGCCGGCTCTGACCTTGCCATCTCGGGCGTGATGTTCTATCTCGTCTCCTATACGCTCACAAACATGGGAGCATTCGGGATCGCGTCCATCATCGAGAACGAGAAGCAGGAGAACGGGACGCTCACCAGTTTCATCGCCCTCGGAACGCGCGCCCCCTTTCTGGCGCTGCTGATGTCGATCTTCATGTTCTCGCTCGTCGGCATCCCTCCGCTTTCGGGATTCTTCGGCAAATACTACATCTTCCTTGCCGCCATTCAGCGGGGATACACCTGGCTCACAATCGTTGGCGTGATCACCAGCATGATCTCGATCTATTTCTATCTGCGCGTCGTTGTCATGATGTATTTCAAGACGACGGATGCTGCAGTGGAAGTCAGGGTTGCCGGTACAAGCGCCATCCCACTGGTGCTGGCCGCAGCAGGAGTTCTCGTGATCGGTATCCTGCCGCGTCTTGTGCTCGACTGGATGGTCACGCTGTTCTAAGTGTTTTCCTTTTCAAGGACTCCCCATGATCCCGGTATTTACTGCCGCTGAAATGCGGCGCTGTGATGCTGTGGCAATCGAGCAGTTTGGAGTACCGGGCATCGTTCTTATGGAGAACGCTGCGCATGGTGCCCTGCAGGTGATCGAACGCATGTTCGAACCTCTCTCGAGGTCTACAGCCATCGTGCTCTGCGGAAAGGGAAACAATGGTGGAGATGGATTCGCGATCGCACGTCATCTGGTCAATCGTGGCGTCGCAGTGCATGTCATGAATATCGGTCCGGATGAAGCGTCCCGTGGTGATGCCGCGACGAATCTCACCATCCTGCGCATCATGGAAGCCTCGATGCCCTCCCTGCGCGTGACCTTGCTCAGCGATGTTCGAGAACTGCGCGATGAATTGCTGCATGGTTGCACCTTTGTCGTTGATGCTCTGCTCGGTACGGGACTTTCATCGGAGGTTTCCGATGAGATTGTCGACATCGTAGATATTCTCGCACATTCCTCCGTCCCCATCATCTCCATCGACATCCCCACAGGCATCGATTCCGACAATGGAGCGATCCTCGGATCGGCCATGCGCGCGGCTGCCACAGTGACGATGGCAGGCCTCAAACGCGGACTGCTTTTCGGTCGCGGAAAGGAGTATGCCGGGGAGGTGACCGTTGTGGATATCGGTTCGCCGTCGGTCGTGCTGCATGGCGAAGCGACATCCACATGGCGTCTGGAACGAAGCGATATCATTGCCCGCCTACCTCATCGTGGCTTCGACGTGCACAAATACCAGCTTGGGAAAGTGTTCGTACTCGCAGGAAGCATCGGTCTCTCTGGTGCTGCGGCGATGTCGTCGATGGCTGCGCTGCGCACCGGTGCAGGCATCGTCAAACTCGGCGTTCCCGCATCACTCAATGCGATCATGGAGGTGAAGCTTACCGAGATCATGACCATCCCGTACCGCGATACATCCGAGGGCAGCCTCGGCATGCAGGATCTTGAGGGAATGCTCGACATGATCGAATCGTCGACAGTGTCGGTGATCGGCCCTGGTATCTCACGTCAGTACGAGACCCAGAACCTCGTGCGGAAGCTGGTCGCACGCGCATCCAGACCACTGGTCGTCGATGCGGACGCACTCTTTGCACTGGCAGGACATCTCGACATTCTACTCGGCATCGACAATGAGATCGTGCTCACACCGCATACCGGAGAGTTCTCGCGCATGATCGACCAGTCCATCGCCGACATCGAGGCAAAACGCATCGATCTTGCGAGAACCTTCGCTACGGAATTCGCCGTCACGCTTGTGCTCAAGGGTGCGCCGACGATCATCGCGACGAAGGACGGTCACGTCTATATCAATGCAACCGGAAATCCGGGAATGGCGACCGCTGGATCGGGGGATGTCCTGACAGGTGTGATCGCCGGACTGATCGCGCAGGGCGCGTCACCGGAAGATGCCGCACTGTGCGGAGTGTACCTCCACGGCATGGCTGGTGACCGCGCACGCGAACAGGTCGGAGAGTACGGCTTGATTGCAACGGATATGTTGACTGCAGTCGCAGAAACGATTCATGATCTGGGTGAAGTACACGCTGTCGCATGACGATGTTCGCGCTCAGTGCCCCTGTTTCGCGTTACGCCGCCCTGGGATGGGCGGCGTTCATCGTTCTGCTCCTCTCCCTTCCGGGAAACAGTGTTCCCCGCTTCTCCTTTCATCTCATCGGCATCCCCTCCGATGCGATCGTGCATGCAGTCCTGTTCTGCATTCAGGCGTTGCTGCTCGGCCGCGCCTTCGCATCAGGAGGCCTTCCTGCTCCCTTCACCCCGGTGAGCAGATTCAGCGCAATGATGCTCGCATCATGTACGAGCATCATGTACGGTGCCGTGACCGAGCTCTGGCAACACGTCATCCCCGGGAGAAGCGGGGACGTGATGGATCTCGTGGCGGATGCAGCAGGGGCCGGACTCGCCTTCCTTCTCATGATCGCGATGAACCGGCGCGAACGGCATCCTGACAGATCCGTTTCCTCCTATCCGTGACGGATGGTGAGGATGTCGCCATCTTCGACGAGATACTCCTTCCCTTCCAGTCGCCAGGCGCCCTTTTCCTTGCATGCCGCCATCGAACCGTGCGTAATGAAGTCGACGTAATGCACGACTTCCGCACGGATGAAGCGGTTCATCAGATCGGTGTGGATTGCGCCCGCTGCTTCCTGCGCATTCTCTCCTCGACGAATCGTCCATGCCCGACATTCATCCTCGCCTGCTGTGAGGAATGAAATCAGTCCCAGCATGCGGTATGCGGCCCCGATGATGCGCACGAGCGCGGACTCGGTCAACCCGTAATCCTGCATGAACGACTGGGCATCCTCATCGGAGAGCTGTGCGAGTTCCATCTCCACCTTGCCGCTGAAGGCGTCGACGGCGATGCCCGTCGCGCGGAATGTATCCTGCAACGATGCAACGAGGGCATCCTTCTCCGCGATGCGATCTTCACCAAGATTCAGCACGGCAAGCAGCGGTTTCTCCGACAGAAACTGATACCCACGAATCGCACGGCGCTCTGCCGGCAGCAGGTCGAGTGTGCGGAGCGGTTGTTCTCTCTCAAGCGCCTCCATGCATTTTTCGAGCACGACGAGTTCTTGCTTGAGCTTGTCGTCATTGATCTTCTGCACCTGCATGCGGAGCTTTCCGATGCGCGTCTCGATCATCGCCATGTCGCTGAGCACAAATTCGGACTCGAGGATCCGGATATCACGTTCCATGTCGATGCCGCCCTCGGGATGCGGATACATCGGATCGTCGAAGCAGCGGACGACATGAATCAACGCATCGTTCGTCTTCACATTGCCGAGAAAGGCGTTGGTGAACTGCGTGGAGTTTCGATCGCCCTTCTTCAGGCCAACAACATCGACGAATTCAATGGATGTATAGACGGTTTTCTTCGGGGTGAAGTAGGTGGCCAGCACATCGACGCGTTCGTCGGGTACCTTCACCATCGCAATGTTAGTCTGCTGACGATGCGCAGCCGCATCATCGAGATGGGTGCGCGTCATGGTTTGAAACAGCGTGGACTTGCCGCTGAACGGAAGTCCGACGATACCGATTTGCATGGGAAATACCTGAGTGAATGGCTGGAGTCTGAGAGCTGACGCCCGGTGTCATCGCAGACGCACTGCGGAAGCTTCCGGAGCAATCAAAAATCTACGACGAGTTCATGAGGAATGAAAATGCGACGACGCGCCCCGGGAACCGGGACGCGTCGTGCAGTTGTATTGCGCTGTTGTTCGAACAGGACGCAGCTTACTTGGCGGCCTGTGCCTTCAGCCACGAAGTCGTTACGGACTTGGGACGCGTGATCGGCAGACCCATTGCGCGAGCCACGACGGACTGCGATGCAATGCCGAGTGCGCGACTGACGCTGAACAGCACGGTGTAGTAGTCGAATTCCTTCAGCCCATAGTGGTAGAGCAACGCACCCGAGCCGGCGTCGACGTTCGGCCAGGGATCTTTGATCTTCTGCACCTGGCGCAGCACGTTTGGCACGACGTCAAAGACATTCGAGACAATCTGGAAGACCGGATCGGCCGCGCAGTATTGCTTGCCAAATGCAAGGAATGCATCGAACCTGGGATCTGTGATGCGAAGCACAGCGTGACCGTACCCGGGAACGACCTTACCGGATTCGAGTGTGTCCCATGCAAACTTCTCCAGCTGCTCATTGGTCGGGACGCCGCCGAACAGCTCATGCGTCTCGAGCACCCACTTGAGGCATTCCTGGTTGGCAAGACCGTGGAGCGGTCCTGCAAGTCCATTCAATCCAGCGGACAGCGAGTAGTAGAGATCGGAAAGCGCAGAGTTGACCGTCGCTGCCGAAAAGGCACTGACATTGCCGCCTTCATGATCACTGTGCAGAACCAGATACAGCCGCATCAGCTTTGTGAATTCGCCGTCGGGATCGCCGAGTCCGAGCATGCGAACGTAATCCTGCGACCAGTCGCAAGTGGGATCGGAGGGAATCCGATCTCCATATCCGAAACGCTTCCGATAGATGCCCGCGGCAATCGTCGGAAGTTTCGCGACAATGGAGAGTGCGTCCTCGAGCGTCGCATCCCAATACTCATCCTTCTTCATGCCTTCATTGTACCGGCGGGCAAACACGCTCTCGCGCTGCATGATGAGGACTGCGGTGTTGAACATCGCCATCGGATGCGAATCGGCCGGCATGGCATCGAGCACCGACCACACGTAGTCGGGAACGGCTGCGCGATCGTGGAGGATCTGCTGAAGCTCGGCAAGCTCGGCTGCCGTGGGGAGGTCACCGCTGAGCAGCAGGAAGAAGATCTCCTCCGGCAGCTTTTCGGTCAGTTCCTTCAATTCGATGCCACGAATGATCAAACCCTTGTCAGGGGGCACTTCCGACGTATCACACACGAGACCCTTGACGCCGCGCATGCCACCATAAACCTGGCCGATGTTCACATCGGAGACGACCTTGTCTCCATGTTCTTTGATGAGTGTGCGGATCTCGTCCCGCAGCGGAGCGTAGACGCTCGCGAGCTTGTCCTTGAGTAATGACATAGGTTCAACCTTCTGAAAGGGTGAAAGATGGAGGGAGGATGTAGGGGATATATCAGGACAACGGAGCAAGGTACGCATGGAGGAACCACAAAATCAATCTCCCTTGTCTTAATATCCGGCATATCGCAAATGGTGGAGGAGGACATCCGATATCTCCTGAAGCATGTGCAGGCAATCACGCCGCCGTAATCACGCCGCCGGCCGTGCGGCACAGGCGTGCGGATATGAAAGCTCGGAAACGTTGGCTATATTTCACCGGTATACACACGGCTGTGAGGGCCGATCGATCACGCGGGCGCTCATCGGAGTTTCGCCCATATCCCCTTGGCATGCATATGTACGGAGATGCGGAAGAACCTGTCCGAGTTGCGGCAGGCGTCCTGAAACACGACGGCCATATCCTGATCTGTCAGCGAGGTATCAACCGTCGCTATGGATTGAAATGGGAATTCCCCGGTGGCAAGACGTTTCCCGGTGAAACCCTCGGAGAGTGCCTCGAACGGGAGATCTGGGAAGAGCTCGACATCGAACCGACCGAGTATCACGAGATCAAAACCCTCGAACACCAGTATACCGATGGGGGACATTTTCTCGTGACGTTTTTCCTCATTACCGCATATTCCGGTACCATCCGCAACAAGGTGTTTGAGAACGTCCGTTGGGTCGCCGGCGACGAGATCGCCACGATGGACCTGCTCGACGGTACGCGCCCCATTCTCCAGTTCTTGTGAGCCACACCCCGCTCTCCCCTTCTTCACTCATTGCTCACGAACGCATCACCCGCATGCATCGCCACGTGCTGCGCTGGTACCGCATGCATGGGAGACACCTGCCCTGGCGTGACAACAACAACGCGTATCACGTTCTCGTCAGTGAATTCATGCTGCAGCAGACACAGGTCTCGCGTGTGATCGACGCCTTCCATGCTTGGTGCACACGATTCCCCGCTCCCGCGGATCTCGCCCGTGCATCACGACGCGAGGTGCTGCTGGCATGGCAGGGACTCGGATACAACCGCCGCGCGATGCACCTCCATGAAACGGCGAAACGTCTCGTCTCCCAGCACGACGGTCGCATTCCATGTGAAATCGATGTCCTGCAGAGATTGCCCGGCATCGGTTCGTATACGGCCCGTGCAATTGCGTGTTTTGGATTGAGGATACGCACTGCCGTCGTCGATGTGAATGTGCAGCGCATCTTTGTGCGCATCCTTGGCATCGAGGGGAAGCCGTCTGCAGGGGAACTGCAGTCGATCGCTGATCACCTGCTTCCACCTCGCGCGTGGTACAATTGGAATCAGGCATTGATGGATCTCGGTGCACTGGTGTGCACAGCCGTTGCACCGCGTTGTGTATCATGCCCCGTCCGACACGAGTGTGCAACCGCGGGAACACATGTACGGGGACGTTCCTCCGAAACAACAGCGGGAGTCGTGCGGGAACCCCCTCGACGGTATTTTCGTGGTCGCATCATCGAGCTGTTGCGCGGCGCGACAGGACATCAGTTGACACTGGCAACGATCGGACACTCAATGAAACCCGACTATTCGAAGGCGGATCAGCCGTGGCTGCTCGATATTGTTGCGTCATTGTGCAAGGATGGAATGATCACGCAACGCATCGTTCCACCGATTGCACAACGCAGGAGTCGGAACCATGATGAACCATGCATCGTGATCGAGTTGGCCGAATGAACGGGTCCGTCACATCTGAGGCCGATCTGCTGCGCTCGCAATTGCACGATGAATTTCAAAGACACCGACACGAAATATCCGCGCGTCTCGATGTGTTCCGCCATATCCCTCGGGATCGATATTTTTACGAACTCTGTTTTTGTCTGATGACACCGCAGTCTTCGGCAGCGCAATGCGATCGTGTCGCTCGAGAACTGGAACGTCTCGGATTTCGCGACGATCCGTTCGATCCGGCTCCACTCCTGCGCTCGTTCGAGGGCGGATACGTCCGTTTTCACAACACGAAGGCGCGTCGGCTGCTGCGTGCACGTGAGGACTTCCCGGCAATCGATGCGATGCTCGACGCAGACGCTTCCGATCGCGATGTGCGCAATGCACTTTCCGATCGCGTGCACGGACTCGGCATGAAGGAAGCCAGCCATTTCCTTCGGAACATTGGCCGGACGCATGTGACGATCATCGATCGACACATCCTCCGCAATCTTGTCAGACTCGGTGTCATCGACCATGCAGCGCATCCTGCTTCGAAAAGGCAGTATCTTGAAATCGAAGCATTGTTCGATGAAGTCGCACGCGACATGAACATCCCGGTCGATGCGTTCGACCTCCTTCTCTGGCGCCGGGAAACCGGCTTCATTCTCAGATAGCAACCTCAGGATTGACACATGCAGAATTTCACGTATTACAATCCGACGCGGATTCTTTTCGGCCGTGATATGATTGGGCGGCTGGGTGCGGAGGCTGCCCAGTTCGGGAAACGGGCGCTCGTCGTCACTGGCACGGGAAGCGTCCGTGCATCCGGTGTCCTTGACAAGGCGCTCGCATCACTGGAAGCAGCAGGCATCGCCTGCACGCATGTCAGCGGCGTCATCTCGAATCCGGTTCTCTCGAAGGTTCGTGAGGGAATCAACGCGGCGAAGGCATCCGGCGCCGACATGATCATCGCCATCGGAGGAGGAAGCGTGCTGGATTCTTCCAAGGCCATCGCTGCAGGGGCGTGTGTGGAGCATGATGTATGGGATTTTTTCACGCGTGCGCAGAAGATTGAATCTGCACTCCCGTTGTTGACCGTGCTGACATTGGCTGCGACTGGTTCGGAGATGAACGGCGGCGCGGTCGTGACGAACGAGCAGACGCTCGAAAAATTCAATGCCTCGAGTACGCACACATATCCACGCGTGTCCATCCTCGATCCGGAAACCACGTATACGGTTTCTCCTGCATACTCGGCCTATGGTGCTGTCGATGCGGTTGCCCACCTGCTCGAACCCTACTTCAACAACGCGAATCCCAACGATCTCATCCAACGGGAGATCACAGAGGGACTGATTCGCGCCATTCGCACGGCGATCACCGATGTAATGCGTGATCCACGGCACTATGAGGGCAGGGCAACGCTGATGTGGGGTTCCACACTCGCGCTCAACGGACTCACGCAGGCAGGCCAGGGGCCTTCCCCCTTCCCCGTGCACATGATCGAGCATTCGCTTTCGGCACTGTACGACGTGCCCCACGGTGCCGGGTTGTCAATCGTGTTTCCAGGTTGGCTACGTCACATGCTCGCGGAAAAACAGGAGCGCATCGCACGTGTTGGTCGCATGGTGTTCGGTGTCACCGAGAACCGGGATGATGCAGCGGCAGCGGCTGCAATCACGGCGCTGTCCGAATGGTACCGTTCGATCGGGTCACCGATCAGTCTCACAGAATGGAAGATCCCTGCCTCCGATATTCCGCGCATCGCCGAAAACGCATCCCGCCTGGCCAGGCTCTGGAACATGACACGCTATACGGAGGATGAGATCGCGTCTGTCCTGAAACAATGCCTCTGACACGTCGAGCACCGCAGCTGCCGTGACCGTCTCGCCAATCATTCCATCCGGCATGAATCCGGTGCGAGATGAACCCACCGATCCGGTCTTCGAGCTCGATGCAGTAGGCTTCGCCTACGAGCGGGAGCCAGTGTTGATGGATGTGTCCTTTGTTATCCCGCGGGGATCGTTCTTTGGAATCATCGGTCCAAATGGCAGCGGGAAAACGACAGTGCTCAAACTGCTCAACGGTACGCTCACCCCCGGAACGGGCGCCGTTCGCTTCGAGGGGAAGTCCGTGGATGCAATGTCACGCATGCAGACAGCCCGCCGTATCGCGCATGTCCCGCAGCAGGAGGGCGCAGTCTTTCCCTTCTCGGTGAAGGCTTCCGTCATGCTTGGCCGATACCCCTATCGATCCGGACCTGGCTTCGAAACCGTAGAGGACTGGCGACTTGTGGATGAAGCTTTGCATGTGCTCGAACTTGATCACCTCCGCGATCGATCCGTGACCACGCTCTCCGGTGGAGAGCGGCATCGTGTGATGATTGCGCGCGCGCTCGCACAGGCCACTCCGGTCATCCTGCTTGATGAGCCGACTGCACACCTGGATATCTATCATCAGCATGCCGTGTTTGCATTGTTGCATACTCTCTGCAGGAAACGCGGATTGACAATTGTCTGCGTGACGCATGAGTTGATGCTCTCGTCATCGTATTGCGATCACCTCGTGCTGTTGGGTGCCGGCAGAGTGCATGCGCATGGTGCTGCTTCCGCTGTGTTGACCGCCGAGAACCTCTCTGCCTGTTTTCATGTACTTGCTGATGTGCGACAAACCGATCAAGGGATCCTTGTCCACATTCCTCCATTCCATCATGTGAACATGCACGATGGACCTCCTCATCACGTATGAGCTGCACTCCCGGGTTTCCCTCCGAGCTGTGAGTTCGGTAAGTTGCAGGCAGTGCAGCACTCCCCTTTCAACGATGCTTTCAGACTTGTATGAACAACGGAAATCCGGATCTCGTAACCCGACGTGAAACACGCGAGCGTGCTATGCAGATTCTCTATGCGTGGGAAATTTCAAAGGAGCCGATCGAGATGCTCGTCGAATCGATCGCGGGGCATGATCTCGGTCAGGAGCCTGAACCTTTTTCGTTCGTGCAGGCTCTTGTGTACACAAGTCTCAATCATCGAAGCGAGGCGGATGAACTGATTCGAGAACATGCACGCAATTGGAGTCTGGAAAGAATTGCCGCGCTTGATCTTGTCATCCTCCGCATCGGCATCGCTGAAATTCTGTATTTCGCTGAGATACCGACGAAGGTGACGATCAATGAGTGGGTGGATATCGCGAAGAGATTCAGTACTGAGAACAGCGGTCGATTCATCAACGGATTGCTCGATAGTGTCGTGAGGGATCTGACAACCGCTGGTCGCGTGAAGAAGACCGGACGGGGACTCATCGAGCGGTGAGCGACCGACCGAGCAACGGATCACCACCAGTCGATTCTGCATCACTCGCCAGAATCCGGAGTGGCTGGTACGCATATGATTGGGCGAATTCTGCGTTTGCAGTTACTGTGCTCGCAGCTCTGTTCGGTCCCTATCTGGACATGGTTGTGGTGCCGGACGGTGGTTACAGCCTGCCACTGCCAGGAATGGCGAACCTGTCCGCTACGTCGCTCTATGGGTATGCCCTTGGAGGTTCAGCACTGCTCGTCTTTCTCGTTTCCCCGATTCTTGGTGCGATCGCTGACCACGCCCACTACAAGAAGCGCTTCCTGATCGTATTCTGTGCCACCGGATCCATATCTACCTTTGCAATGGGATGGATCGGTCCCGGCGATGTGGAATTGGCACTCATTCTGTTCGGAATGGCCAATTTTTCATTTGTGTCCGCAAACGTGTTTTATGATGCCTTTCTTCCACACATCGCAGCACCCGATGAGCAGGATCAGGTCTCCGGGAGGGGGTACGCTTGGGGATACGCGGGGGGAGGCGTCCTGTTTGTATTGCAGCTACTGCTGATCCAGTTTCATGAGAGTATTGGGATGGAATCAGCGGCACTCGCTGTGCGTGTGTGCCTTGCCAGTGCCGGTCTCTGGTGGGGTGGGTTCTCTCTGATCACATGTTCGCGATTGGCGGAACCTCGTCGCGAGCATCTCGGTCTCACCATCATCGGGCATGTTGCACGCGGGATGCAACGCCTTGCCACGACGATGCACCACGTGCGTTCGATGCCGAACATCATGCTCTTTCTGTTTGCCTTCATGATCTACAATGATGGCATTCAAACGACGATTGCAATGGCAACGATCTACGGAAGTGATGAACTCGGATTCGATACACTGACCTTGATGGGATGTCTGTTGATGGTTCAGTTCGTCGGTATTGTGGGTTCCCGGACGTTCACAACCGTTGCGCATCGGATTGGCACGAAGCCGACTGTGCTGGTAACGCTCGGAATATGGTCGTTGGTTGTCTTGTATGCATACTTCATGACAGAGCCCTGGGAATTCTGGGTGCTGGGTGCGATCGTCGGACTTGTGCTCGGTGGAAGTCAGGCATTGTCCAGATCCCTGTTCTCACAGATCATTCCGGCAGCAGCATCTGCCGAGTTCTTCGGCTTCTTCTCTGTTTTTGAAAAGTTCAGCGCGATCGGTGGTCCGATCATCTTCGCCGTCATGCGTCAATTGACCGGGAGCGCTCGTCTTGCAATCCTGTCACTGCTCGTTCTCTTTGTCACGGGAATCATCCTTCTTGTGAAGGTAAACATGGAGCGCGCGCGTCATGAAGGTGCGTCTCTCAAAGCCCACCTGTGATCCACCTCTCCGCCTCCCACCCTGCCTCCCTGCCTCCCTGCCTCCCTG
>JAEYUG010000047.1 GCA_023432805.1 Bacteroidota bacterium
CACAGCCCCCATCCTGCATGGCGTGCCGACGCTCGCGCGGGGCGGCACGGATGCATCCCTTCTCTTCGGGGCGGAGAACGGTCTCGGCGTGTGGAGTTTCGTCGCGCGGCGACTGCTGCGGGGGGGCGGGGTGCGGGAGGTGTTTGTGGACTCCGCGCAGGCGAAGGACATGACGATCATCGGGCGGGCGGCGATGCTCGGCGCGGGGCTGGGCGTGTTCGTGTGGAAGGACTACCGGCGCGGGAACAGCGACATTTTCCTGCGGGTGCTCGCGGGCGACGACGGGCGCCTGTCGCCGGCGGTGCGGGTCAACCGCGACACTGCGGACCGCTGGCAGCGGCTTCCGGACGTCGACGTGTGGAGAGGCGGCGCCATGGTCTGCTGGGAGGATTATCGCAACACCGACGGCAATCAGCGCGGCGACATCTACGCGCGCGCGTTCACGCGGCGGGAGCTCGAGGCGCTCGGGCGGCGGGGATCGCGCGGGATCGACGACCGCGGGCACGATCTGCGCATCAGCGAGGGCGACGCACGCCTCAAGCGGAAGCATCCGCGCATCGCGCTCGCGCCCGACGGGCGGGGACTCGTGGTCTGGTATCAGGAATCCCCCACCGGCCTCACCGTGCACGGCCGCTGGCTGTCGGCGGGCCGGGAGGCGGGGGCGGAGGCGTTCGAGATCGGGGGATCCGCGAGGTGACGGGGGTCCGCGAGGTGACGGGGCGCGCCACCCCATGTGCGGCGTTCGGGGTGGACTCTCTCAGGCGGGGCTGCTAGTTTAGCGGGATGGACAGACGTGCATTCTTCAAACGCGGACTGACGGGCCTGCGCGACAGCGCGGCCAAACGCGTGCCGGAACCGGTGCGCAAGCAGATCGGTCATTCGCTGCTCGACATCACGGTGCTCACCGACGATCCGGAGCGGGCCGACGCGCTCTGCGCCGAGCTGGTCGAGCCGCATTGCGACGCACGGCTGCTGCGTCTGCGCGGCACGCAGCTGACGGGCATCTTTCCCGGCGGCGTGCTGCTGCTCGAGAACGGACGCCGCGCGCGGCTCACGGACGGCGTGAGTCTGCTGTACGCCGGGCTGCGTCAGCTCGCCGCCGAGATGCGGCTCGCGCAGATGCAGACCAATCCCACCCTGCTTCGCTACGCCAACGCCACCCCGCCCTTCAGCCGCAGCGTCGAGGTCTGGCATCGCGACACGCTCGTACTCGCGCTGCCGCTCAACGAGGCGGGCACGTTCTCGTGCGAGGGCACGCTGGGCACGGTCACCTTCGAGCTGCGCGACGGACGTTGCGCGCTTGTCGAGTCGCCCTGCGTGCATGGGATCTGCATGGTGCAGCCGCCGATCGTGGCCCCGGGCGAGCGCATCAGCTGCCTACCCTCCGAAATCTTCGCCGTGATCGGAACGATGTTGAAGTAGGGAGACGGACGAGGGCGTCCGTCCTCCCAGGTGTGTTCAGAAATGCTACAGTGCAGCCGGAATGTACAGTTCCGGAGCAGGATGTGCGGGGAGCACACAATGTCAACTCATTGCTACACAACAACTTGCGGGCGCGGCACAGGTCTGGCAAGGGGTTTGAAGGATTTTCAAAGTAATTGAATCTCCCTCGAAAGACCCCATATGAAACTCCTGACCATATCCATAGCCCTCTTCCTTGCAACATTCCACTGCATCGCCCAGTCGGTGCAGGCGGAATCGATGCAGGAAGGGAAGCAGCCGCGTCCCTCGTTCGCGGCCGCACACCCCGTCGCCCTGACGCCGACCGAACCGTCGGAAGCCTCGGCGACTTCCACGATCGTGCGCACCGACAACAGCATGCTCACCGATGCAGATCTCCGCGAGCTGCTCGCCGGCGAACAGCTCGGCGCGGGCGAAAACGAGCGCATCTACATCGTGCGTACCAATCCCCTCGAATACCGCAAGGTCGCCTGGCTACCCTGGCGCCGCGCGTCGTACACCGTGAACGTTCCTCCCGGTGGCAGCCTGATCCACCTGCGCTCGAACGCCATGCGCGATGCACAGGGTGTGACGGTGAAGGGACTCCAGAACGCGACAGAAGACTGGCTGCACGTCACCGCAGTGGTGAACGGCACCCAGATCAACATCGTCGCTCCCTCATCGACCGCGATGCGCACGCTCTATGACATCGAGGATGTCCGCGAACTGTACGGCATCGTCCGCTGATTCCCGCGTCCACCGCCACCCCCGACCACTGAACTGCCGACACCTGCACCCGATCACACGAGACCTCCATGTACCGACTGCTGTTCCTCGTCCGCACCGAAGCCGCCCACGGCGCTTCCCCTGCCCCCCTCTCGCTGCTCGTCATGACCTTCGACAGTGCGCTCGACGCTCTGCAGTTCTCGCTGGCGGTGATGGCATTGCAGGCGCAGACCCTCGGATTGGAGTCCGCGATCTGATCACCCACAGACCCTGAAGGAATGGTGCGCCGAGCTGTTTCGCGGCGCACCTTCTTTTTGCCCCACCTGCCCGTGCGGTATATTCGCACAACCTTGTTGCGTCTCACCTCCCCACTGCAGTCATGAACGGCTTCCCCCGCAACGCCCGCGTGTTCGCACGCATGCTCCTCACCATCGCGCTCGCGTGCACCCCGATGCCGATCCTCCATGCCCAGTCTGCCGCCCCCGACGAATGGATTCCCCCGACCTTCGTATTGCGGCATCCCGAGCTGGGTTACGCGCTACCGGGATCGTTCGGCGTGGGACTGCGTGGCGGCGTGGTGTCGATCGCCGGAGACATGCAGGAACCGATCAAGTTCGAAGGCACACGCACGCCCTGGTTTCCGAGTGGGGATGTCGTCTTGCACTGGCGTCCGTGGCGGGTCAATGACAGCCTGCGCCTCGGTGTGGAAGCCACCGCCGGTTTCCGGCGTCTGGGGGCCTCGAATGCGCAGTATGCATTTCGCACGGATGCATGGCCTGCGACGCTGGCCATGACGGCCGAACTGTATCCCCGTGCGACCATGCGACCCTATCTCGCCTTCGGCGTGGGCGTACTTCCGTATGAACTGACGGTGCAGATGAAGGAGTCGATCACGACGCCGCTCGAGCATACGGGACCCGAACGTGCCGTGACATTCTGGATTCCCGTGCGCGTCGGTGTATCGTATGCCCTGTCGAAGGCAATCGACGCGCAGCTGATGTTCGAACGCTCGATCACGCTCAGCGACCGGCTCGACGGCTTCGTCAGTCAGAAACTCACCTGGCTCAACGACAACTTCAACAACGTGTCGTTCGGCCTCACGTGGTACCACCGCGGTGATGCACTGCTCGATCGCGACGACGACGGACTCGGCAATGCCGACGAGGAGGCGCTTGGCACCGATCCAGACCGGCGCGACAGCGACGGTGACGGACTCGGTGATGCAGATGAGGTGTTCCGATACCGCACGAATCCCGTTGCGGCAGACTCCGACGGTGACGGATTGAACGACTACGATGAAGTCAATGTGTTCTCGACAAATCCCGCCAGGCGCGACACCGATCGTGACGGACTCGACGACCGTGCGGAAATCGGTGGTCTGACCGATCCCCTGAATCCCGACAGCGATGGCGACGGGATTCTCGACGGGACCGATCGCTGTCCGCGAGTTGCCGAGACGATCAACGGATTCGAAGACGAGGATGGATGTCCTGACACCAGACCTGCGCTCGTCGCTGCACCGCGCGTGCCCGACTACTTCCGGTTGGGACAGATGTTCGTGGTCGAGAACATCGAGTTCGAGCTGGGAAAGGCCATCATCTCACAGGCATCTGAACCCGAGCTGAAGCGGCTGGCCGAATCGCTCGCCCGCTACGACGACGTGCATTTCGAAATCGGAGGACATACGGATTCGACGGGACAGTTCGACCGCAACATCGCACTGTCGCTCTCGCGCGCCGAGTCGGTGCGCGATTACCTGGTGCAACAGGGTGTGGCGGCCGGGCGCATCACCGTGCGGGGCTATGGACCGACGCGTCCCGTCGCAACCAACAGCACGCCCGAGGGACGTGCACGCAATCGCCGGATCGAGTTTCGCATCACTCGCGCAGAGAAGTAGACCGGTGGGGGGGGGGGGGGGGGGGCCCCCCGGTCGCGCCGAAAGCGCCCCC